>JALHNN010000122.1:0-3846 GCA_022843505.1 Sulfuritalea sp. | reverse complement strand
GCGCTTCGGCACCATCGACGATATTTTCGCCCGCGGCCTGCACGAATACCTCTCCGAGTTCCTCGAACGCATCTACGAACTGGGCGACTTGATCAACACCACCTATTTCTGGTCCACCGACGAGGTGCCGCCGGCGATGTTCGCCGCCTTGCCGGCGGCCGGACAATCCTTCAATATCCCTGCCTCGAGCCAGTTGATGGCCTGATCAAACCCGGGGACAGGAACCATGACGTATTGCGTAGCCACCATGATCGACGCCGGGATCGTCTTCGCGTCGGACTCGCGCACCAACGCCGGGGTGGACAACATTTCCACCTTCCGCAAGATGAAGACCTTCGAACGCACCGGCGACCGCGCGCTGGTGATCATCAATTCGGGCAACCTGGCCATCACCCAGGCCACCATGAACCACCTCGAACAGGCCATCCGGCGCGGCGTCGAGCCCAACCTGATGAGTGTGTACTCGATGTACGACGTGGCCGAACTCGTCGGCAAGGCCCTGCGCGAGGTGCGCCACCGCGACGGCCCCTTCCTGATGGAAAACAACGTCGACGGCAGTGCCAACTTCATCGTCGGCGGCCAGATCGCCGGCGAGCACCAGCGCCTGTTCCTGGTCTATGCCGAAGGCAACTTCATCGAGGCGACACCCGAGACGCCCTATTTCCAGATCGGCGAAACCAAGTACGGCAAGCCCATCATCGACCGCGTGATCACCGCCGGCACCTGCATCGAAGACGTCATCAAGTGCGTGCTGGTGTCCTTCGACTCGACCATGCGCTCCAACCTCTCGGTGGGCATGCCGATCGACCTGGTCTGCATCAATCGCGACTCGATGCAGATCGGCTTCAGCCACCATTTCGACGAGCGTGATCCCTATTTCCTGCGGCTGCGCCAGAGCTGGGGCGAGGGCGTGCGCCGCGCCTTCGCCGAACTGCCCAACCCGGAGTGGTAGCCCGCGTCCGGCGCGGCGACGCGGCTCTCTCTCCTTACTGATCGGCCCCCGATGACCATCCGCGTTGCGCTCAACCACCAGACCCGCTACAGCTTCGACCGCGCCGTCACCCTGTTTCCGCACGAGGTCAGGCTGCGCCCCGCCGCCCATGCCCGCACCCCCATCCTCGGCTATTCGCTGAAGGTCGAGCCGGCCGGTCATTTCCTCAACTGGCAGCAGGACCCCTTCGGCAACTGGGTGGCGCGGCTGGTTTTCCCCAAGAAGGCCGAATCGCTTTCGATCACGGTCGACCTGGTGGCCGACATGACGGTGATCAACCCCTTCGACTTCTTCATGGAGGAGTCCGCCGAGAAGTTTCCCTTCGCCTACCCGGAAGGGCTGAAACGCGAACTCGGCCCCTACCTCGAAGCCGACCCGGCCGGGCCATTGCTGGCCGACTGGCTCAAGCGCACGCGCAAGGAATTGCTCGCAAAGGAAATGCGCACCATCGACATGCTGGTCGGCATCAACCAGCGCGTTCAGGGCGACGTCGGCTATATCGTGCGCCTCGAAGCCGGCGTGCAGACGCCGGAAGAAACCCTCGAACTGAAGCGCGGCTCCTGCCGCGACTCGGCCTGGCTGCTGGTGCAGGCACTGCGCCACCTCGGCCTGGCGGCGCGCTTCGCCTCGGGCTACCTGATCCAGCTGAAGGCCGATGTGGCCGCGCTCGACGGCCCATCCGGCACCGCCTACGACTTCACCGACCTGCACGCCTGGACCGAGGTCTACATCCCCGGCGCCGGCTGGATCGGCCTCGACCCGACCTCGGGCCTGCTGGCCGGCGAAGGCCACATCCCGCTCGCCTGCACGGCGATGCCCGCCTCGGCGGCGCCGGTGATCGGCGGCACCGACAAGTGCGAAGCGCATTTTGATTTCGCCATGCATGTCACGCGCATCCACGAAGACCCGCGCGTAACCAAGCCCTACACCGAGGCGCAATGGCAGGCGATGCTGGATCTGGGCCATCAGGTCGACGCCGAACTGCTGAAGCACGACGTGCGCCTGACCATGGGCGGCGAGCCGACCTTCGTCTCGATCGACGACATGGACGGGGCGGAGTGGAACTACACCGCCTTGTCGGAGAAGAAACGCGAACTCGCCGGCAAGCTGCTGACCCGCCTGCAGGGCCATTTCGCGCCCGGCGCCATGCTGCATTTCGGCCAGGGGAAGTGGTACCCCGGCGAACCCCTGCCGCGCTGGGCGCTGGGCTGCTACTGGCGCACCGACGGCAAGCCGCTGTGGCAGGACCCGAAACTGCTGGTCACCGGCGATGGCGCCGGCACGCGCAAGGCGGCCGACGCGCTGCACTTCATCCGCCGCCTGACGCGCGAACTCGGGCTCGATCCGGGCTGGGTGATCCCGGCTTATGAGGACGTGACGCGCATCATCGACGAGGAACAGCGCTGGCCCGAGAATTTCGACCCGCTCCAGGCCGACCTGAAGCAGCCCGACGAGCGACTGCGCGTGGCGAAGCTGCTGGAACGCGGACTGGGCGAAGCGGCCGGGTATGTGCTGCCGCTGAAGGCGTTGCCGCCAGCGGCTTCAACCAACAAGCGCCGTGCCACCAGCGCCGACTCTTCACCCCGCTTCCGCTCCAGCCCCTGGCCGCTGCGCCGCGAGCACCTCTACCTGATTCCCGGCGATTCGCCGCTGGGCCTGCGCCTGCCGCTGGCCTCCCTGCCCTGGGTGGCGCCCGGCGACAAGGAAGAGGAGCACGGCCGCGACCCTTTTGCGGCCCAGGAGCCGCTCGCCGATCCGGCGGCCGCAAGCGACGCGGAGGCCGCCCGGCTCAAGATCGAGCCGCCGCCGGCCACGCCCAAGTCCGCTTATGACCCGCGCGAAATCGTGCATACCGCGCTGTGCACCGAGGTGCGCGACGGTGTGCTCTGCGTCTTCCTGCCGCCGGTGCCGCTGCTGGAAGATTTCGTCACCCTGCTCACCGCGATCGAAGCCACCGCGGCCGACCTCAAGCTGCCAGTGCGCCTCGAAGGCTACACGCCGCCATCGGACCCGCGCCTCAAGGAATTCCGCATCACGCCCGACCCCGGCGTCATCGAGGTGAACATCCATCCGGCGAGCAGTTGGACGCAGCTGGTCGAAAACACCCAGACGCTTTACGAAGAGGCGCGCCTGACGCGCCTGGGCACCGAGAAGTTCATGCTCGACGGCCGCCACACCGGCACCGGCGGCGGCAACCACATCACGCTCGGCGCCGCCAGCCCGGCCGATTCGCCCTGCCTGCGCCGGCCGGATCTCCTGATGAGCCTGATCGCCTACTGGCAGCATCATCCGGCGCTCTCCTATCTGTTCTCGGGCATGTTCATCGGCCCCACCAGTCAGGCGCCGCGCGTCGACGAGGCGCGCCACGAGAGCCTCTACGAACTCGAAATCGCCTTCCAGCAGATGGCGGCAAGACTCAAGCCGGGCGAGGAAACCTTGCAGCCCTGGCTGGTCGATCGCCTGCTGAGGAACCTTCTGGTCGACCTCTCGGGCAACACGCATCGCGCCGAGTTCTGCATCGACAAGCTCTACTCGCCCGACAGCACCACCGGGCGCCTGGGCCTCGTCGAATTCCGCGGTTTCGAAATGCCGCCGCACGCGCAGATGTCGCTCTTGCAGATGCTGCTCTTGCGCGCGCTGGTGGCGCGCTTCTGGCAGACGCCCTACACCGGCAGCGGCAGCGGTTTGCTGCGCTGGGGCACGGGCCTGCACGACCGCTACATGCTGCCGCACTTCGTCGCCCAGGACATGAAGGACGTGGTGCAGGACCTGCAGCGCGCCGGCTACGCCTTCGAGTTCGACTGGTTCGCGCCCTTCCTTGAATTCCGCTTCCCGCGCTTCGGTACCGTGATCTA
>JALHNN010000121.1:4762-7459 GCA_022843505.1 Sulfuritalea sp. | reverse complement strand
CAGGGATCGAAATCCTCGAGCCCCAGCCGGCGACCTTCGGCGCCCAGGCGCTTGAGCGGCTCAAGGACCAGCTTCTGCCCGTCGGGCAGGGCTAGCGTGGTGGGCGCCGTGATCTCGGGCAGCAGGCTGCCGATGCGCACATTGAGTCCCGTGTGGCCGAGGATATTGGCCAGCCGTGCCACGTTCATCAGGTAGAACTGGTTGCGCGTGTGGTTCTCGGGAACCAGCAGCAGGTTCTTCGCCTCGGGGCAGATCTTCTCGATCGCCGACATGGCGGCCTGCACGCAAAGCGGCAGGAAGGCCGGATTGAGGTTGTTGAAACCGCCGGGAAACAGGTTGGTGTCGACCGGCGCCAGCTTGAAGCCGGCATTGCGTAAGTCCACCGAGCTGTAGAAGGGCGGCGTGTGCTCCAGCCACTGCGTGCGCAGCCAGCGCTCGACGGTGGTGGCGTTGTCGAGGATGCGGCGCTCGAGTTCGAGCAGGGGGCCGGTGAGGGCGGTGGTAAGGTGGGGGACCATCAGAGGGAATCGGATGCCTTGGCGAGCGGCTAAGTGTAGCAGCCCGCAGCGATCGCCACGGGATCGCCGCCATCGGCGTACCATAGTCGCCGCAAAACGGCCCGCACAACGGAAACTGATGCTGCCATGCCATCGCTGCCGCCCTTCCATCGCTGCCTGACCATCGCCGCCGCCGCGCTGCTGCTTGGCGGCTGCGTCAAGACCTACATCGTCGGCCACACCGACGACTGGTCGGATTACATGACGGGCACGGGAAGCGCCGATCCGCTCGCAGGCACGGGCCACGCCGAAATCAGCTTCGCCAAGCTCGGCACCCGCTGCGCCGGCGGCTTCCGCGACTACCAGCCCGGCAAGGCCCGCGGCGAGGTGTTGTGCGACGATCAGCGCGTGATCAAGACCGAATCCTGGGCGGTTTCGCTGTCGGCCGGCAAGGGCTTCGGCATCGACCAGCTCGGCCATCGCGGCAGCTTCGAGTTCTTCACCGACGAGGGCGAGTACCAGCGCGAACTGGCCAAGGTGCGCGCCGAGGTCGAACGGCGCAACCTGGACGTCTCCCACCTGCGCTCGCCCGAGCTCGCCGCCCAGGTCATCCAGTCGCGGGTCGCGCCCCAGGGGGCGATCAGCATCCAGCCGGCGGCGGTGCCTGCCGCGGCGACCGTGCGCAGCGAGCCGAAGCCGCAGCCGGTCGCCACGGGCAAGCGCCTGGCACTGGTGATCGGCAACGGTGGCTACCGCGACGCGCCGCTGCGCAACCCGGTCAACGACGCCCGCGCGCTGGCCGCCGGCCTCAGCGCCCTCGGCTTCGAGGTGATGAAGGGCGAAGACCTCGGCCAGCGCGACATGACGCGCCTGATCGCGCGCTTCGGCGAGCGCCTCGCCGGCCACGACGTCGGCATGTTCTTCTTCGCCGGCCATGGCATCCAGATCCGGGGCAAGAACTACCTGATCCCGGTGGATGCCCAGATCGCCTCGGAGAACTCGGTGCGCGCCGAAGCGGTGGACGTCGATGCGGTGCTCGACCAGCTGTCGTCCAGCCCGCTCAACGTGGTGATCCTCGACGCCTGCCGCAACAATCCCTTCGAGCGCCGCTTCCGCAGCGTCAGCGGCGGCCTGGCGCAGATGGACGCCCCGCGGGGCACCCTGATCGCCTACGCCACCGCGCCGGGGAAGGTGGCCCAGGACGGCGAGGGCGCCAACTCGACCTACACCACGGCGCTGCTGAAAGTGCTGGGCGAACCGGGGCTGCCGGTGGAAACGGTGTTCAAGCGGGTGCGCACGGAGGTGGCACGCGTCACCGGCGACAATCAGGTGCCCTGGGAGGCCTCGTCGCTGACCGGGGATTTCTATTTCGCCGTCCCCGCGGCGCAGGCACAAGCGCCGGCCGCGCCGAAAGCTGCGCCGGCCGCCGGAGACACCGAGGCCGAGCTGCTGTTCTGGCAATCGGTCAAGGACAGCCAGGATGCCGCGGACTTCGAGGCCTACCTCAAGCAGTACCCGGCCGGGCGCTTCGCCGACATCGCCAGGAACCGCCTGAAACGCCTGGCGGGCGCGAAATAGCCGCCCCGGTCGCGGCTACCTTACACCAGCCCCTTCACCGCGAATTCGGAGAAGCCTTCGGGTAACAAGGCCTGCTCCAGGCTGCGCTGCGAGAAAAGGAAACGGCCGTCGCAGACGAAGCCGAGCTCCGCCCAGTCGACCTCGTTGAGCATCCCGGTGAGCCGCGTCAGCTGCGCCGGCCCAAGGTTGGCGCGATGGGGAAACAGGGCCAGCACCGAGCCGTCGTAGTCCTTGCAGTCATGCATGAAAAATGGCGTCGCATTGCGCGTCTTGCCATTGACATAGATGCGCGGCGCGCTGGAAACGAAATGGCGGCGGCCCCATTTCCACCAGTTGGCTTCGTCGAAGCGCGTCACCCGGCGCGCCAGCAGGCGTTCCTTGTGCTGCTCCAGCCAGGGGATGGGGCCTTCGCGGTCGAGGTAGATCATGCGTCGCGTCTGTCCGGTCTGCGCCGTCTTCGAGCAGACGAACTCGACGTTGGCGTGCTCCGGGTCGCTGAAGATCTCGTCGGCACCGGACACCGCTCCGACCTTGACGGCGAACACGCTGGCCAGCGGCAGGCTGTAGATGCCGCGGGTGAACATCAGCTGGCCGCCGGACAGCGCCATGCGTCGGCCATCGC
>JALHNN010000121.1:0-4752 GCA_022843505.1 Sulfuritalea sp. | reverse complement strand
ATCGCGCAGGCGATGGCTGAGGTCGCCGCGGACAAAGCGCCAGATGGCGCAGTTCGGTGTTGCGCCGGCAAAGATCTTCGCGTCGCCCAGGTCCTCGAAATCGGTGATCGTGCCCTGGTCGTAGAGCCAGGTGTTGAGGCGCCCGGCCCCGGTAGCCTTGAGGAAGTCGCGCGGCGTGATGAGGATCAGCTCGCCCAGCGGCGCCAGATGCCGGACGCATTTCTCGATGAAATGCAGGTAGAGGTTGGCATGGCCGTCGAGCAGGCTGGAGCCGAGGTGCACGGCGGTTTCCGGCAGGATGTCGCGCGCCTTGACGTAGGGCGGGTTGCCGATGATGGTGACGAACTTTTCGGCCTCGGGGTAGGCGAAGAAATCGATGTTGAGCGCGCCCGGCGGGCAGTGGGCAGGGTCGAGTTCAAGCGCGACGCAGCGGGGAATGCGCGAAGAGAAGGCGCCGTCGCCGCAGGCCGGATCGAGCGCCCGGCCGGCATTGCGCCGCAGCGCGAACATGCGCCCGACGATGTCGGGCGGGGTGAAGACCTGGCCGTAGCGGGCGATGTCGCGGGCGGCAGCCCCGGTCAGAAGGTCCCGATCACCCACATCGGCACGCGCAGTCCCGCGTCCTTGGAATCCTGGCGTACCCACTGGCCGTCGCCGCTGTGGTCGACCAGGTAATAGGGCACGCCGTGGGGCGGTGTCACCTTTTGCATGTAGAGCTTGCCGGCCATGCGGAATTCCTCGACCTTGTCCTCGCCGCGCCGGGTGATGGTGACCTGCGGCTCGAGGGCGTCATTGGACAGGCCGGGCGGCGGCGGCGGGGGCTCGGGCAGCGGTTCCAGCTTGGGCGGGCGCGACTGCGCCGCGACATTCAGCGCGACGATGGCAAGCAGCAGGGGGAGCAGGCGGCGCATGGCGGATCCTTTGTGAATTGCCCCAAGTCTATCAAAGGTTAAGCAGCAGCTCATGCTCTTCGGGAAGCGGCCCGAAGCCTCTGGTTTCATAATGGTCGAAGATCGCCGCCACCACGCCTTCGGGTTCGTCGATCACCTGCAGCAGGTCGATGTCTTCCGGGTCGATCATGCGCTCGGCGATCAGCCTGGCGCGGAACCAGTCCAGCAGCCCGGCCCAGAACTGGCTGCCGACCAGGATCAGCGGGATGCGCGGCGTCTTGCCGGTCTGGATCAGGGTCAGGGCCTCGAGCAGCTCGTCGAGGGTGCCGAAGCCGCCCGGCATCACCACGTAGGCCGCGGCGACCTTGACGAACATGTACTTGCGGGCGAAGAAGTGGCGGAAGGTCTGCGAGATGTCCTGGTAATGGTTGGCCTTCTGCTCGTGCGGCAGCTGGATGTTGAGGCCGATCGAGAGGCTCTTGCCCTCGAAGGCGCCCTTGTTGGCCGCCTCCATGACCCCCGGGCCGCCGCCGGAGACGACGGCAAAGCCGGCGTCGGACAGCAGCCGGGCGATCTTCTCGGTCTGCTGGTAATACGGCGAATCCGGCGCCACGCGCGCGCTGCCGAAGATCGACACCGCGGGTCGCACGGTGGCCAGGCGCTCGGTCGCCTCGACGAACTCTGCCATAATGCCGAACACCCGCCAGGCCTCGCGCGCACTGGTCGCAGATGTCGTCGGCGCGGCGGCTTCGGCGCTGCGGGCGCCCTTCGCCAGTACCTTCGGCAACTTGTCCTTCTCATTCATTCAGCAACACCCCCATGCCCACGCTGCTGCTCGTCGACGGTTCGTCCTATCTCTACCGCGCCTTCCACGCGCTGCCCGATCTGCGCACCTCGACCGGCCAGCCGACGGGAGCGATCCGCGGCGTGTTGTCGATGCTGCGCGTGCTCGAAGCCGACTATAAACCGGAATACCGCGCGGTGGTGTTCGACGCCAGGGGCAAGACCTTCCGCGACGACTGGTACCCGGAGTACAAGGCCCATCGCCCGCCGATGCCCGAGGACCTCGCGGCGCAGATCGAGCCCCTGCACGAATGTATCCGTGCCGCCGGCTGGCCGATCCTGGTCGAGCCCGGCGTCGAGGCCGACGACGTGATCGGCACGCTGGCAAGGCAGGCGGCGCAGGCCGGCATGGATTGCGTGATCTCGACCGGGGACAAGGACCTGGCCCAGCTGGTGAATGAGCGCGTGACGCTGGTCAACACCATGAACGGCGAGAAGCTCGACATCGCCGGCGTCAAGGCCAAGTTCGGCGTGGCGCCGGAACGCATCGTCGATTACCTGGCGCTGATCGGCGACAGCGTGGACAACGTGCCCGGCGTGCCCAAGGTCGGGCCCAAGACGGCCGTCAAATGGCTGGATGCCTGGGGCTCGCTGGATGCCATCGTCGCCCACGCCGGCGAGATCGGTGGCGCCGTCGGCGAGAACCTGCGCCAGCACCTCGAATTCCTGCCCCTGGGCGTCAAGCTGGTGACCGTGGCCTGCGAACTGCCGCTGCCGCTGCAGGCGACCGAGCTGACACCGCAGACTCCGGATACGGCAAAGCTGGAGGAACTCTACGCCCGCCTCGAATTCAAGGGCTGGCTGCGCGAACTCAGGGGCGAGGCACCGGCGCCGACGGCGCGGGGAAAGGTCGCCGTGGCCCCGGCGCCGACTCCCGAGCCCGGCCCGCTGGGCGAGCCTGACCGCAGCGGCTACCAGTGCATCCTCGACGCGTCGGCACTGGATGAGTGGCTGGCGCGCCTTGACGCCGCGCCGCTGGTGTCGCTGGACACGGAGACCACCGACCTCGATCCGATGCAGGCGCGGCTGGTGGGCATTTCCTTCGCCATCGCGGACGGCCCGGCCGCCTACCTGCCGCTGGGCCACAGCTATGCCGGCGCGCCGGCGCAACTGCCGCTGGACCAGACCCTGGAGCGGCTGCGTCCCTGGCTGGAATCGCCGCACAAGGCCAAGCTCGGCCAGCACCTGAAATACGACCGCCACGTCTTCGCCAACCACGGCGTGCATCTCGCCGGCATCGTCGAGGACACGCTGCTGCAGTCCTATGTGCTGGAGTCGGACAAGAGCCACGACCTCGGCGCGCTGGCGGCGCGCCACTGCGGCCTGTCCACGATCAGCTATGACGCGGTGACGGGCAAGGGTGCCAGCCGCATTTCCTTCGCCCAGGTCGATGTCGCGCGCGCCGCCGAGTATGCGGCGGAAGATGCCGACGTCACCTTGCGCGTGCACCAGGCCCTGCGCCCGCAGCTTGCCGCCGCGCCGGAACTCGAGGCGCTCTACCGCGACCTCGAGCTGCCGGTGGCCGAGGTGCTGTTCCGCATGGAACGCCGCGGCGTGCTGATCGACGCCGCCGTGCTGGCGCAGCAGAGCGACGAGCTGGGGCGCAAGATCATGGCCATCGAGGCCGAGGCGCAGCAGCTGGCCGGTCAGCCTTTCAACCTCGCTTCGCCCAAGCAGCTGGCCGAGATCCTGTTCAACCAGCAGGGCCTGCCGGTGGTGAAGAAGACGCCCTCGGGCGCGCCGTCGACCGACGAGGAAGTGCTGGAAAAGCTGGCCGAGGACTACCCGCTGCCGAAGAAAATCCTCGAACACCGCAGCTTCGCCAAGCTGAAGAACACCTACACCGACAAGCTGCCGAAGATGATCAACCCGGCCACCGGCCGCGTGCACACCAGCTTCGGCCAGGCCACGGCGGTCACCGGGCGGCTGGCCTCGACCGACCCCAACCTGCAGAACATCCCGATCCGCACCGCCGAGGGCCGCCGCATCCGCTCGGCCTTCATCGCGCCGGAACATCGCCGTATCGTCAGCGCCGACTATTCGCAGATCGAGCTGCGCATCATGGCCCACCTTTCCGACGATCCGCGCCTGCTGGAGGCCTTCGCCCAGGGCGAGGACGTGCACCGCGCCACCGCCGGCGAGGTCTTCGGCCTGACGCCGCTCGAGGTCACGGGCGAGCAGCGTCGCGCCGCCAAGGCGATCAACTTCGGCCTGATCTACGGCATGAGCGCCTTCGGCCTGGCCAAGCAGATCGGCGTCGACCGCACGGCGGCGCAGGCCTACATGGACCGCTACTTCGCGCGCTATCCGGGCGTGGCCCGCTACATGGAAGAGACCCGCGCCGTGGCGCGCGAAAAGGGCTATGTCGAGACGGTGTTCGGCCGCCGCCTGTGGCTGCCCGAGATCCGCTCCTCGAACGCCGGCCGCCGCCAGGGCGCCGAGCGCGCCGCCATCAACGCGCCGATGCAGGGCACCGCCGCCGACCTGATCAAGCGCGCCATGCTCGCCGTGCAGGACTGGCTCGACGCGCAAGGACTGAAGTCGCTTTTGATGCTGCAGGTGCATGACGAACTGGTGTTCGAAGTGCCGGAGGAGGAACTCGCGCTGCTGCGCGAAGCGCTGCCGAAGCTGATGGGCGGCGTGGCGAAACTCAAGGTACCGCTGCTGGTGGAAGTGGGCGTCGGCGCCAACTGGGACGCCGCGCACTAGGCCGCTGCCGACGGCGGCGATCGCCTGATCAGGCGACGAGGCTGCCGAGGAAATCCTGCAGCTTTTCCGCGCGCGCCTGCCAGGTATAGGCCGCGCTCTTCTCGCGCAGGGCCCTGCCCATGGCCTCGGCACGCGCCGGATCGGCGGCCAGCGCACGCAGCGCCGCCGCCAGGCTGGCGGGATTGCCGGCCTCGAACCAGGCCGCCTCGTCGGCAGCGAGGATCTCGCGGATCGACGGCAGGTTGGCCGCGACCACGGCGCAACCGGCCGCCATGTACTCGAACAGCTTGATCGGCGAGGTGAAGGCGCT
>JALHNN010000120.1 GCA_022843505.1 Sulfuritalea sp. | reverse complement strand
CCCGCTTCCCGACGGCGCGCATCGTCTGCGCCAACAGCGGCATGGCCGATGCGGCGCGCGCGCGCGGCTTCCTCGAGGCGCTGTCGGGCCGTGCCGACATCGTGCTCGGCACCCGGCTCGCCGTGTTCATGCCGCTGCCGCGCCTGCGGCTGATCGTGGTCGACGAGGAACACGACGCCTCCTTCAAGCAACAGGAGGGACTGCGCTACTCCGCGCGCGACGTGGCGATCTGGCGCGGCCGCCAGCTGAACCTGCCGGTCGTGCTCGGCTCGGCCACGCCTTCGCTGGAAAGCTTCCATCACGCTGGCAGCGGCCGCTACCGCCTGCTCGAACTGCCCGAGCGTGCCGTGGCCGATGCCATGCCCGTGGTGCGGGTGATCGATACGCGGCGGCAGAAGCTTCAGGAGGGCCTGAGCGCCGAACTGCTGGCCGCCCTGGCTGTGCGCCTCGAGCGCGGCGAGCAGAGCCTGGTCTTCCTCAACCGGCGCGGCTACGCGCCGGTGCTGGCCTGCCCGCCCTGCGGCTGGATCTCGCGCTGCCGCCGCTGCGCCGCCAACCTGGTGCTGCATCTCGCCGACCAGCGCCTGCGCTGCCATCACTGCGGCTTTGAGGCCCCGATTCCGCGCGCCTGTCCCGATTGCGGCAATGTCGATCTGCTGCCCTTCGGCCGCGGCACGCAGCGCCTGGAGACCATGCTCGCCGAGCGCTTCCCGGATGCCCGCGTGCTGCGCATCGATCGCGATTCCGCAAGCACGCCGAAAAAGTGGCAGGCCTTGCTCGCCACCATCCATGCCGGCGGCGCCGACATCCTGGTCGGCACCCAGATGCTGGCCAAGGGGCATGATTTTCCGCGGCTGACCCTGGTCGGCGCCGTCGGCGCCGATGCCGCGCTGTTCGCCGCCGATTTCCGCGCTCCCGAGCGCCTCTTCGCCCAGCTGATGCAGGTCGGCGGTCGCAGTGGGCGGGCCGACCTGCCCGGTGAAGTGCTGATCCAGACGGAATATCCGGACCACGCCCTTTTTCGGGCGCTGGCCGACCACGACTATGCGCGCTTCGCCGCCAGCCAGCTCGACGAGCGACGCATTGCTGGCTTTCCGCCCTTTAGCTTCCAGGCCATGCTGCGCGCCGAGGCGCGCGAGATGGCACAGGCGCTGGATTTCCTCGCCGCGGCGCGCGCGGCCGGCGAAGCGTTGGCCGCCGGAATCATGCTCTACGACCCGGTGCCGATGCGCCTGCAGCGACTGATGACCCTGGAACGCGGACAGCTGCTGGCGGAATCGCAGAGCCGCCCGGCGCTGCAGGCCTTCCTGCCCTTGTGGATGGAACGGATCTACGCCCTGAAAATGCCTGCCGGCCTGCGCTGGCACCTCGACGTCGACCCGCTGGAGTTTTGAGCCGCGCCGCGGCGGCCCGGACTACGCCGCGGGCCGTTTCGCCGTCGGCAGGAACCAGACCCAGCTGGCGAACTGCAGCGCCAGCAGGCCGCCGAAACTGATCTGGTAGGCCGCCGGCGGAGCATGGCCGGCGGCGCGCAGGGCGTCGACGGCGGCGCCGAAACCCCACTGGATGGCGAAGGCGCCGGCGAAGACCATCAGGTTCAGCGCGGTATTGACCCGGCCTGCCAGCTCGGGTCCGTAGTTCGCCTGCAACAGGGCGTAGGCGAGGTTGCCCACCGAGAACACCAGGCCCAGGGACAGCCACAGCAATTCGCTCGGACCGATGCCGAGCACGATCAGCAAGGTCGCCGCCAGGCCCAGTCCCATGCCCCAGGTCAGCAGCCTGTCGGCACCGAGGCCGCGCTTCGCCAGCGGTGCAACGCCGAAGGCGATGGCGAGGAAGCCGGCGAGCATGCCGCCAGCCATCAGCAGCAGGTGGTGGGCCGCCATCTCGCGCGAAAGGCCGGAGACGTTCATCAGCCAGGGCACGGCCCAAAGCCCCTGCAGTGCCATGAAACCGCCGATGATCAGGGTCGATTGCGGCGCATAGCGCCAGAAGGCCCGGCTGGTCAGGACCCCGACCAGGCCGGCGACCTGCCGGCGGAAAGGCGCCGAGCTGCCGGCGGCGGCTTTTTCCGGGGTGCTGAAGATGCCCGCGGCGACAGCCAGCCCGGCCACCGCGAGGGCGACGAAGACGCCGCGCCAGCCGAAAGCCGGGATCGCCCAGGAGAGCGGTGTCGACGCCGTCAGCGCGCCGAGGCCCCCCGCCGCCATGATCGCGGCATTGAGCGAGGCCTGGCGCTCGGTGCCGAACCACTGGCCGAAGGCCTTGAACGAGGCCATCAGGCAGGCCGAAACCCCCAGCCCGATCAGCGCCCGGGCGACGGCCAGGTGGGTCAGCGTCGTGCCGAGGGCGAACAGGGCGCAACCGGCCGCGGCGACCAGCAGCAGTGCGGCCTCGACGCGGCGCGCACCCCAGCGGTCGAGCGCCAGGCCCAGCGGCAGTTGCACGGCGCCGAAGGCGAGCAGGTAGGCGCTGGTCAAGAGGCCCAAGTCAGCGGCGGAGACCCCCAGATCGCGCGTCAGCTCGGGCGCGATCACCGCATTGACGTTGCGCAGGAAGTAGGAAAAGTAATACCCGGCGGCGAAGGGCAGGAAGATCCTCAACCAGAGGTTCATGTGCCGCCCCCTAAGTTCTGCAGGCGGGCCATGCGCTCGCGGATGCGCCGCGCCCACTCCGGCGTCAGGCCGGGGGCGGCGGCCATGCGCTCGAGCGCGACCAGGGCGGGGCGATGGTCGGCGACCGTGCGGTTGAAGCGGGCGAGGCTGACCGCGCCCACGGGCCGCTCGAGATGGACCAGGGCATCGCCGGTCCGGCACTCGCCGGGGGCGAGGACGCGAAAATACCAGCCGGCGATGCCGTGCTGCGCGACATGGGCGGCGACGCCCTCGACGCCGCAGCGGGCATCGATCTTCCAGCACGGCGTGCGCGGCTGGGCGACCTGCAGGCGCGCCGTGCCGAGCGCGAAGACGTCGCCGATGCAGGTGTTCTCCTCGGTCAGCCCGCGGGTGGAGATGTTCTCGCCGAGGCCGCCCGGATGCAGGTGGTGCGCCTCGGGGAAGGCCAGCGCCAGCGCCTCGTAGTGTTCGACGGGGAACAGGTGCACGGCTTTCTCGGAGCCGCCGTGGGCGCGCGGATCGGCGTGTTCGTCGCCTTCCAGCCCCTCGGGGCCGATGCGTACCGGGCCGGCCAGCGCCTGCTTGGCGATGGCGCTGCCGCGGCTCTCGCCGGGCAGGATGCCGATGCGGCCGGTGAACAGGCCGCCGACCCCCAGCGGTGCGATCAGGGCCACAGCCATGCCGCCCCCCGGACGCCGGACGAGTCGCCGTGGCGGTGTTTCAGCAGCCGTGTCGCCACGTGGTCGGAGAATATGTGCGCGGCCCACAGGCGCGGCACGTTTTCATAGAGCCGGTCGATGTTCGACAGGCCGCCGCCAAGCACGATGGCATCCGGATCGAGGATGTTGATCACGCCGCCCAGCGCTCGCGCCAGGCGGGCTTCATAGCGCTGCAGCGTGGCCTCGCAATCGCTGTCGCCTGCCGCCGCGCGGCGGACGATCTCGTCGGCGGAAAAGTTATGTCCCAGCGCGACAGCGCCAGGGACGGTATCCACCCGGAGGGCGCCGGTGACACGGCGATGGTCGGCACTCATGCCCGGCCCGGAAAGGTAGAGCTCGATGCAGCCTTTGCGCCCGCAGTAGCAGACATCCTCGTGGTGTTCGCCCGGCAGCGGGTTGTGGCCCCATTCGCCGGCGATGGAATTTGCCCCGCGGAGGACGCGGCCGTGGACCACGATGCCGCCGCCGACCCCGGTGCCGAGGATGACGCCGAACACCACGTCCGCGCCCGCCCCGGCGCCGTCGACGGCCTCGGACAGCGCGAAGCAGTTGGCATCGTTGGCGAGGCGCACTTCGCGGCCCAGGGCGCGTTCCAGATCGGCCTTGAGCGGCCTGCCGATCAGGCAGGTGGAGTTGGCGTTCTTGATTCGTCCGGTCAGGCGCGATTCTGCGCCCGGGATGCCGATGCCCACCGTGCCGCGGGCGCCGTCCGGGTGGATACCGTCCCTGGCGTGCAGGGACATAACTTTCGCCTCCGCCTGCGCCACCAGCGACACAATAGCCTCCACCGTGCCCGCATAGTCGCCCTGCGGGGTCGCCACCCGCTCTCGCAGCAGCAGGTCGCCGCCGTCACCGAAGGAAGCGATCTCGATTTTGCTGCCGCCAAGGTCGATTCCCGTTCTGATCATTGCGCCCATCGTCCAAGTCAGGGCGAATGGTAACGCGCCGTCCGGGTATTTGTTCCGCTAGCCCGGCGCGGCCCGGCAGACCTGGTTTCGGCCGCCTTCCTTTGCCGTGTAGAGCGCGTCGTCGGCGAGTTTGACCAGGGCGTCACCATCGTCGGCCGCGTGTCCGGGCAGGCCGGCGACGCCGATGCTGACGGTCACCTGCAGGCCGTCGATCACGAGCTGGGAAATGCGGCTGCGCACGGTTTCGGCCAGTTCCATGCCGCCGTCCTCGACCACGCCGGGCATGACGACGATCATTTCCTCGCCGCCGTAGCGGCAGGGAATCTGCGCCGGGGCGGAGATTTCGAGGAGGACCCGGCCGATGGCGGCAAGCACGTGGTCGCCGCAGTCGTGTCCGTGGGTGTCGTTGAACTTCTTGAAATGGTCGACGTCGATCATCATCACCGAGAAGGGTTGGCCGTAGCGCCGCCAGCGCTTGTACTCGGTGGTGAGGACCTCGTTGAAGTGGCGCCGGTTGAAGATCCCGGTCAGGGTATCGGTGATGGCCTGTTGCTCCAGCTTCGCCTCCATCCGCTTTTCCTCGGTGATGTCGCGGATCAGCGCCGCCGAACCGATGACTCCGCCTTCGCTGTTGCGGATGGTCGAAGCCTGGACCGAGAGCGTCTTTCCCTTCCAGTCGCGCAGGCCGGCCGCGGATTGCGCGGCGGCATTGCCGAGCCGGGCCTGCATCCAGTCGGCGTCGTCGAACAGGCCGAGGAAGCCGCGGTCCGTGATCTCGCTCGCGCTGCGCTCGAGGATCAGTTCCGCGGCCCGGTTCACCAGGACGATGCGCTGTGCGGCGTCGGTGACGACGATGCCGGTGCTGGCGCTGTGGATCACGGTATTGAGCTTGTTCCGCTCCTCGCCGAGGCGCTGCCAGGTTTCCAGCAGGTTCTCGTTCATGTGGTTGAAGGCGCGGCCCATGTCGCCGATTTCGTCGCGTCGCGTCGCCGCCAGGCGCAGCGAGTTGTCGCCCGCGGTGACGGCTTCCATGGCGCCGAGGAAGGAGCGCAGATGGGTGACCACCGTGCGCTGCGCGAACCAGTAGATCAGCGAAACGCTGCCGAGCAGTGCGGCGGCGATCACCAGGAGCGAGAATTGCCAGGTGCGCACGACGTTGTCGTCTACCTCCTTCATCGACACGGTGAAGCTCAGGGCGCCGCGCAAGGGCGCGTCCCTGCCGTGGCACTTGTGGCAGGCCTCTTCGTTGCGGATCGGGCTGAACACCGTCACCAGGCGCTCGCCGCCCGGTTTCATGTGGTAATGGAAGACGCGCTGCCCTGTGCTGCGCAGGCGTTCGAGATTGGGGTCGGCGGCCGCCACCACCTGCACGGGCTCGGCACTGCGCGGAATGAATTCGAAACTTTCATTGCGCTGCCTGACCTGCTCGAAGGTCCGGTTGTCGATGAAAGCCTGGGTGCCGTCGACGCGGATGATGCGGTAGTCGAGGATGTTCGGCACCTTGTTGAGGCGTTCGGCAAAATCCGGCGCGACCTTGGAGTGGCCGCCCTCCATGAGCGCCGCCAGGCCTTCGGTGACGCTGTCCGCCACCAGTGCCAGCGCGGCCTCGTTCTGGTGCAGCGAGGCCTTTTCCTGGCGCATTGCATAGGTGACGGTGATGATGACGATGCCGAGGATGACGACGCTGCCGACCGATGCCAGCAGGCGATGGCCGATGTGGTGGAAGTGCATCATGCGTCGTCCCGCACCGCCTCTGCGACCCGGTTGCGCCCTGCGCGCTTGGCATCGTAGAGCGCGGCGTCGGCGCGTTCGATCAGTTGCATGGGGGCGCGGGCGCCGCTTTCGCGGATGCCGGCCACCCCGATGCTGGTGGTGACGCGCAGGCCGTCGACGGTCATGGCGGCGACGGCGAGGCGGATGCGTTCGGCCAGGATCATTCCCCCTTCCTGGGAGGTTTCGCGCGCGATGAGGGTGAATTCCTCGCCGCCGAAGCGACAGAGGATATCCAGATCCTCGCGCACGCAGGAAAGCGCGACGACGGCGAATTCCTTCAGTACGCGGTCGCCCTGGTCGTGGCCGTAGGTATCGTTGAATTTCTTGAAGTGGTCGATGTCGAACATCATCACGACCAGATCCCGCCCCTGCTCGAGGGCCAGGCCGAACTCCTGGTTCAAGGCTTCGTCGAGGGCGCGGCGGTTGCAGAGGCCGGTCAGCGGGTCCGTGTTGGAAAGCTCGCGCAGGCGCTGTTCGAGGCGCTTTTCCTCGGTCATGTTGCGGATCAGCACCGCATGCCCGAGCATGTTCCCGTCTTCTCCGCTGAGGGTCGAGGCGTAGACGGCGAGGTATTGCTTGCGGAAGATGAATATGTCGGCGGCACTGACGATGCCACCGCGTTCCAGCGCGGACTCGATGCGCTCCGGATCGTCGAAGAGATGCAGCAGCCCCGCCGCGATGATCTCGGCGGCGGGCTTGCCGAGCAGCTTTTCCGCCGCCGGGTTGACCAGCACGATGGCATCGGTGCTGTCGGTGACGACGATGCCTTCGTCGGTGCTCATCAGGATGGTCTGCAGCTTGTTGTGCTCGGTATTGAAGCCGGCATGGCGGGCGCGCAGCTCCTCGGTGAGGGTGTTGAAACTGAGCGCCAGAGTGGAAAGTTCGTCGCGCCCGAGGACGGGAATGCGCTGCTCGAGGTCGCCGGCGGCGACCCGCGACATCGCCTGCGACACGACTTCGATCGGGCGCACGATATAGCGCCGCAGCACCGCGGCGGCCACTACCAAGGCAGTGGCCAGTGCGACCCCCAGCACCAGCAGGGATTGCAGCCAGGTGCGCCTGACCTCCCCCTTCACGGAGTCTAGCGACGAGCGAACTTCCAGCACGCCAAGTATCTCCTGGTCCCGACCGTGGCAGCGCTTGCAGCGCGCGATGTTCTTGATGGGCAGAAGGAAGGTCAGGTGGGACTCGTCGTGCTGCTTGTCATAGTAATAAACCATCTGCTGGCTTTGGATCGCGCGCCTGAAGTTTTCGTCGTTGGCGGCGAAGACGCGGATTGCCTCCTCGGTCGGCCGCGGCGTGAATTCGACCGTGTCGCGGTATTCATTGACCTGGCGGATGGTTGCGTTGTCGCGAAACGCTTCCAGGCCGTCAGGGCGAAGGATGCGGATCTCGTCGATGTCCTTGACGCCCTTCAGCTTGTCTGCGTAAAGCTGGGCGGCGTCGGCCGAAGCGG
>JALHNN010000119.1 GCA_022843505.1 Sulfuritalea sp. | reverse complement strand
GATGGACGAGCCGACCAACCACCTCGACATGGAATCCATCGAGTCGCTCAATACCGCGCTGGAGAAGTACAACGGCACGCTGATCTTCGTCTCGCACGACCGCGAGTTCGTCTCTTCGCTGGCGACGCGCATCATCGACATCCGACCCGATCGCAGCATCGTCGATTACCGCGGCAACTACGAAGAGTATCTGGCAAGCCAGGGGCTGGGATGAGTTTGCTGCGCGGACCGGCCCGCTTCATCCTGAAGCTGGCCGGCTGGAAGCTGATCGACTTGCCGCAGCGCCCGGCCAAGGCCGTGGTGATCGCCTATCCGCACACCTCGAACTGGGACTTTCCGCTCACCCTGCTGGCCATCGCCGCCCTGCCCTACAGCGCGCAGTGGGTCGGCAAGGACACCTTGTTTCGCGGCGTCATGGGGCCGATCATGCGCGGGCTGGGCGGCGTCGCCGTCAACCGCCGCGAGCGCACCGGCTTCGTCGAGCGCGTCGCCGAGGAATTCGACCGTCGCGAGAGCTTCCACCTGATCATCGCCACCGAGGGCACGCGCCGCCTGCAGGCGGGCTGGAAGTCGGGTTTCTATCGCATCGCGGTGGCGGCCGATGTGCCGGTGATCATGGCGGTGGTCGATTACGGCAAACGCGAGGTCGGCCTGCTCGCCGCCATCACGCTGACGGGCGACGAAGCGGCCGACATGGCGCAAATCGCCGTCTGCTACGAAGGCCGCCGCGGCTACCGCCACGAGCAGGCCTCACCGATCCGACTCCTATGATCCTGCTGCGCGACCTCGGCTTTTCCCGCAACGGCGACCCGCTGGTCACCGGCGCTTCGCTGCAGCTGCATCCGGGCTGGAAGGTCGGCCTCACCGGCGCCAACGGCTGCGGCAAGTCGTCTTTCCTCGCGCTCCTGCGCGGCGAATTGCACGCCGATCGCGGCGACCTCGAGCGCCCGCCGGGCTGGGTCATGGCCCATGTCGCCCAGGACACGCCGGCCCTGCCCGATGCCGCGCTGGAATTCGTGCTCGACGGCGACGCCGAGCTGCGCCAGATCGAGCGCGACCTTGCCGCTGCCGAAGCCCATCACGACGACGAGCACGCCGGCGAACAGATCGGCCTGTTGCACGGGCGGCTGTCCGAGATCGACGGCTATGCCGCACCGGCGCGCGCCGCCGCGCTGATGCACGGCCTGGGATTCTCCAACGAGGACTTCCTGCGTCCGGTGGCGGAATTCTCCGGCGGCTGGCGCGTACGCCTCAACCTGGCCCGCGCCCTGATGTGCCGTTCGGACCTGCTGCTGCTCGACGAGCCGACCAACCACCTGGATCTGGACGCCATCATCTGGCTCGAAGCCTGGCTCAAGAGCTATCCCGGCACGCTGATCCTGATCTCGCACGACCGCGACTTCCTCGATGTGGTGACGACGCACATCCTTGCCATCGAGGGCGGCAAGCTGCAGCTCTTTACCGGCAACTACTCGGCCTGCGAACGCGCGCGCGCCGAGCGCCTGGCCAACGACCTGGCCCTGGCGGCCAAGCAGAAGCGCGAGGCGGCCCACCTGCAAAGCTACATCGACCGCTTTCGCGCCAAGGCCTCCAAGGCGCGCCAGGCGCAAAGCCGGATCAAGATGCTGGCGAAGATGGGCGACATCGTCGCCGCCCATATCGATACGCCCTTCAGCTTCCGCTTTCCCGAGCCGAGCGGATTCTCCGATCCGCTGCTGCTGATCGACGATGCAAGGGTCGGCTACGGCGAGACGGCAGCGCTTTGCGTACCCGGGACGCCGCTTCGCGGACAGGTAATATTCGAGAAACTGCGCTTCACCCTGCGTCCCGACAGCCGCATCGGCCTGCTCGGCCGCAACGGCGCCGGCAAGTCCACGCTGATGAAGCTGCTGGCGGGTGAATTGCGGCCGCTGGCTGGCGTCCGCGAGGAAGGCCGCAATCTCAAGCTCGGCTACTTCGCCCAGCACCAGCTCGAACAACTGCGCCCGGCGGAGTCGCCCCTGTGGCACATGATCAAGCTGGAACCGCGCACCCGCGAGCAGGACCTGCGCAATTACCTCGGCGGCTTCGATTTCCGCGGCGACATGGCCGAGGCCCCCTGCGGGCGCTTTTCCGGCGGCGAGAAAACGCGCCTGGCCCTGGCGCTGATGATCCGCACCGCGCCCAACCTGCTGCTGCTCGACGAGCCGACCAACCACCTCGACCTCGAAATGCGCGAGGCCCTGACCATCGCCCTGCAGGAAACCGAAGCCGGCATGGTGCTGGTCTCGCATGACCGGCACCTGCTGCGCGCCACCTGCGACGAGCTCTGGCTGGTCGCCGACGGCCGGGTGGTGCCCTTCGACGGCGACCTCGATGACTATGCCGAATGGCTGGCGAAGGCGCGCAGCGCGGAGAAAGTCGCGGAACGCGACAAGCTTCCCTCCGCGACGACGACCCCGGCGGTGGCGGAACCGACCAGGACCACGCCGGCCGCGCGGAAGCTCCGACAGGAAAGCGAAAGGCTCGAACGACAGATCGCCGGCTGGCAGGCCGAGCTCAAGCTGCTGGAGGCGCGGCTGGCCGATCCGAGCCTCTACACTGGCGCACAGGCGGCGCTGGCGGCCGAACTGGGCCAGCAGCGCGACCGCTTGATGCAGAATATCGATGCGGCGGAATCCCGCTGGCTGGAACTGCAAGAACAGTTGGAACAACCCGAGGAGCGGTAGATGGCAGCGAAAACCCCAGGCCCCAAACCCGCGGCGGCGAAGCCCGCCACCACGACCGGATCGAAACCGGTCCCGGCGAACGCGCCGCGCCAGCGACGACCCGCCGCCGGAGACGTGACGCCGGCCAAGACGCCGCAGGGCATCAAGAACTTCGTCGTCAAGGATCGCACCGCCGCGGCCATCGATTCCAAGGTCGAAGCCATCCACGACATCGTCGCCCACGCCAGGCCGGGCGAGGGGACCAAGCTGGCGATGGCGCTCAAGGCCGTTGTGGAAGGCGCCTCGCCGGATGACGTCGAAGCGCTCAAGCAGGCCTTCCTGCAGCGCGAGGTTGAGGCCAGCACCCACCCCGACGAGGAACTCGCGCCCGGATGGCGTGAGGGCGGCTACCCCTATCGCCACCTGATGAGCCGCAGGAACTACGAGAAGCAGAAATACCACCTGCAGGTCGAGCTGCTCAAGCTGCAGGCCTGGGTCAAGGAAACCGGCCAGAAGGTGGTGATCATCTTCGAGGGCCGCGACGCCGCCGGCAAGGGCGGCACCATCAAGCGCTTCATGGAGCACCTGAACCCGCGCGGCGCCCACGTCGTCGCCCTGGAAAAGCCTTCCGAAACCGAGCGCGGCCAGTGGTACTTCCAGCGCTACGTGCAGAACCTGCCGACCGCCGGCGAGATCGCGCTGTTCGATCGCTCCTGGTACAACCGCGCCGGCGTCGAACGCGTGATGGGCTTCTGCAGCCAGGAGGAGTACGAGGAATTCATGCGTCAGACGCCGGAGTTCGAGCGCACCCTGGTCCGGAGCGGCGTTCACCTGATCAAGTTCTGGTTTTCCGTCTCGCGCGAGGAGCAGCGGCGGCGTTTCAAGGAGCGCGAGACCCATCCGCTCAAGCAATGGAAGCTGTCGCCGATCGACCTCGCCTCGCTCGACAAGTGGGACGACTACACCAAGGCCAAGGAAGCGATGTTCTTCCACACCGACACCGCCGATGCGCCATGGACGGTGATCAAGTCCGATTGCAAGAAACGCGCGCGCCTCAACGCCCTGCGTTACATCCTGCACAAGCTGCCCTACACCAACAAGGACGTGAAGCAGATCGGCACGCTGGATACGCTGCTGGTGGGTCGCGCCCACATTGTCTACGAACGCGGCGAAAAGCCGGCGCTCTGACGCCCGGCGACCACACGAAAATGTACCTGCCCAGGCATTTCGCCGAAACGCGCCCGGAGGTGCTGCAGGCGGCAATCCGCGCACATCCCTTCGCCACGCTGGCGAGCCTGGGGCCGGAAGGCATCGTCGCCGACCATCTGCCATTGCAACTGTCCGCCGACGGCACGCGGCTGCTGGGCCATGTCGCGCGCGCCAACCCGTTGTGGGAAGCCGCGGCGGATCGGGAAGTGCTGGCGATATTCCACGGTCCGCAGGCCTATGTCAGCCCCTCCTGGTATCCGAGCAAGCGCGAGCACGGCAAGGCGGTGCCGACCTGGAACTACGTCGTGGTCCATGCCCGCGGCCGGCTCACCGCGATCGATGATCCGCTGCGCCTGCGGCCGCTGCTCGAGGATCTCGTGGATCGCCACGAGGGAGCGTTTGCCGAACCCTGGCGCGTGGGCGATGCGCCCTCCGACTACATCGAGAAAATGCTTGCCGCCATCGTCGGTATCGAGGTCGCGATCTCCGCGCTCGAAGGCAAGTGGAAGACCAGCCAGAACCAGCCCGACGCCAATCGCGCCGGGGTCGTGGCCGGCCTGCGCCGAAGCGACACGGAGGGCACCTCCGCCATGGCCGCGCTGGTCGCCGCCACCCTGGCCGACTCCGGCAAGCCGGCGTGAAACTGGACCAGGCCGAGCTGCCCGAGCCCTCGGCCGACGCGCGCGCCGCCAGCGAAATGCTGCAGGGCATCATCGCCGCCGAGATCGCGGCCAGGGGCGGCTGGATATCCTTTGCCCGCTACATGGAACTGGCGCTCTACGAACCCGGGCTGGGCTACTACGCGGGCGGCGCGCAGAAGTTCGGCGACCATGCGGCAGGCGGCGATTTTCTTACCGCGCCCGAACTGACGCCGCTGTTCGCCCAGGCCCTGGCGCGCCAGGTGGCGCAAGTGCTGGGCGCGTCGGCCCCCTTTGTCATGGAGGCCGGGGCCGGCAGCGGACGCCTGGCAGCCGATCTGCTGCCGGCGCTCGACGCTCTGGGCTGCCTGCCGGAACGCTACCGCATCCTCGAACTCTCCGGCGCGCTGCGCGCGCGCCAGCAGGCGACCCTCGCCGAACGGGCGCCGCGCTATCGCGGGCGGATCGAATGGCTGGATGCGCTGCCCGAGGAATTCTCCGGCTGCCTGCTCGGCAACGAGGTGCTCGACGCCATGCCCAGCCACGCCCTGGAGTGGCAGGAGGACGGCGGCATCGAGGAAGTCGGCGTCGCGGTCGAAGGCGGCAAGCTGACCGAAGCCCGGCGGCCGGCGCAGGGTGCCCTGCTCCGTGCCGCGCAGGAACTGGGTGTGGCTGCGACCTATCGCGGCGAGATCAGCCTCGCCGTGCGCGCCTGGATCACCGACCTGTCGCGGCGCCTGTCGCAGGGGGCCCTGCTGCTGATCGACTACGGCCTGCCGCGCCACGAGCTCTACCATCCGCAGCGCAACGGGGGCAGCGTGCGCTGCCACTACCGGCACCGGGTACATCAGGATCCGTTCTGGTACCCGGGACTCTCCGACATCACCTCGCACGTCGATTTCACCGCCGTGGCCGAGGCCGGCTTCGACGCCGGACTGGAGGTGCTGGGTTACTGCAGCCAGGCCAATTTCCTGCTCAACTGCGGTATCGGCGAACTGCTGCCGCAAGTCGGCGCCGGCGATACGCCGAGCCGCGCCGAGCTGCGCGCACGCGGCGCGGTGAACGTCCTGCTTTCGCCCAACGAGATGGGCGAGCTGTTCAAGGTCATCGCACTGGGGCGAGGAATGCCGACGCCGCTGCTGGGCTTCGCCCGCGGCGACAAGGTGCACACCCTGTAATGGACTAGCTGAGCAATCCCAGGCGCATCGCCAGCTCGAGCGCGCGATCGACGAAGCGCGCCGCGAGATAATTGCCAGCTTCGGCCTATGACGGCCGGCGGCCCGATCTGTGGCAACATGCGGCCCGGAGGAAGGGAGCACGGCATGGAACCAAACTACCTGCGCAGGGTTGCGGCCCTGCTGATGACAAGCGCGCTGCTGGCGGGCTGCGGCGAAATGAAGATGAAGGTCTGGCCCTTCGGCGATAGCGGGCCGCGGGAGCGCTCGCGCGATCCGTCCAACGCGACGGAATACCAGTGCGCCGCCGGCAAGCGCTTCCACCTGCGCATGATCGACGGCGGCACCGCGGCCTGGCTGATCCTGCCGGAACGCGAAGTCAGGCTGGAACGCATTGGCGAGAGCGCGACACGTTACGGCAAGGGCGCGTTGCTGCTCGAGTTGGGCATCGATGCCGCCTCGCTGACTGACGGCGCAACCATCAGCCACGTCAACTGCAAAGCCGCCGAATCCGGCAGCCGCTGAATCGCTACAAACAGGCCTGCTCGAGCGCTTTTTCGCACTTGTCGCAGAAACCGTCCTCGCCCACCGGGCCAGGCGTGCCGCAGCGGCGGCAGGCGGGCGCCGCGGATGGAACCGGCGCCGGCGGTGGCTTCGCCGCTGGCGGCTTGGCTGCCTTGGGTGGCTTGCGTGCCGCGTTCATTGGCATTCGGCCTTGCAGGCCGCCGGGTTGTCGCGGCAGTCCGCGGCAGGCTCGGCGCGGCAGGTCGCGCGCGTGCGCCAGGTGAAGCTCAAGCCCTCGCCGTATCCGCAGACAAGCAGGTTGATGCCGCCCTGTCGCCCGAGACGGATCGTGACGGGCTGCGCCGCCTTGACCTCCGCCGGCGCACGGTCGCAGGAGACGTAGGCGTTGAAGTTGCCATCGGCCGATTCCCAGAGCGCAACATTCTTCAGCCTGCGATAGGCGCTGAAATCGGTGCACACGTCGGTGTCGCCCCTGTAACTGCGGTTGTTGTCGCTGCAATAGCCTGTAAAGGTGTAACGCAGTTCCTCGTCCGAGGGGCAGGCGGCGACCTGCACCGCCGCCGCGAGATCCGGACAGGCCACGGTGGCCGCCCCCGCCGGCAGGGCGAGGCTGAACAGAAAGGCGAAGGCCGACAGGCGCGAATTCATCGATGACTCCGGTAGCGAGGGCAGAACCGCCTCTATCCGGGCAGTGTAGCGCCGTCGGCCGCAGGTTCCGCCTGCGCCGCCAGCCATGAACGGAAGGGCTCGAACGCCGGATTCGTCGCAGCCCGCGCCGACAGCAGCAGGTAGTAGGCGCGCGGATTGGCGAAGCGTTGCGGCAGGGGCGCAACCAGGCGTCCCTGCCGAAGCAGGTCGGCCACCAGCGCCTGGGTGGCAAGCGCCACGCCCTGGCCGTCTACTGCCGCGCTGATCGCGGCGGCATAGTGGTTGAAGGCGATGCTGCCGGCCGGGCGCAACCGCGACTGTCCGGCCATTTCCAGCCAGACCGGCCACGACAGCCAGGGCCGGCGCTGCTCGTCGTCTTCGTAAACCAGCAGCAGGTGCTGCGCCAGGTCGGCCGGCTTGGCCAGGGGCCGACGCGCCTTCTTCAGGTAGGCCGGGCTCGCCACCGGCAGCACGCTATCGCCGAACAGGCGCAATGCGCCGGCCGGCGCATTGCGATCCTGCAGATAGCGCACGGCGCAATCGAAACGGCCGCGCTCGAGATCGACCACCCGCGTGTCGGCCGAGATGCGGATGTCCACCCCC
>JALHNN010000118.1:5844-7502 GCA_022843505.1 Sulfuritalea sp. | reverse complement strand
TATGTCGGACCGCGCAAGGAGTTCTTCGCCGATCTGCGTGCGGTCAGTGCGCATGGCGGTCTGGTACCGCCGGAGCACTTCGATCGCTGGTGGTACCCCTGGCAGGGGCGGCATGGCGGTGACGAACACCGCGATGCGACCTGCACCTGGGATGTGAGTATCCGGCTCTGGCAGCAGCGCGGCTACCGCGCGCGCGACTTCTGCAGTAATCCGCGCATCTGCGGCTACCACAAGATGAGTGGCCCGCAGGCGTGCGGCTATCACGCCCAGAAGGAGCGACGCGAGCCGATCCTGTTCACGCAGTACGAGCATATCAGTATGGGTCACCCGCTGCTGAAGACCTGCCACCTGGTCATCGGCGATGAGCTGCCGCTGCGCGCGTTTCTCTACGACAGCAACGGCATCCCCGGCTGGGTGATCCCTGCTGAGGCCATCGTGCCGAACGACATGTCCGACGGCGACCTGGCGGCGCTCTTGCGCCGGCTGCAGCTCTACACCACGATCCCCAACCGCGAGCACCAGACCTGGCATGGTGAGGATCTGATCGCCGCACTCGGCGGCGCCGATCATGTCGCGCAGGTGTGCGAGGCGGCGCGCATCGACGCCGACGCGGTGGCACTGGCGCCGGAGCTGCGTACGGCGACCGAAGCGGCGTATGCACCATGGTTTCACCTGCCGCGCCTGATCGCACTGCTGGCGCGCGAGGCGCAGGCGGCGCAGGAGGGACGGTCGCAGATCCCGCGTGTGCATGTCAGCAGTCGCGGCCTGCAACTCCTCATCCGCCGCCGGCCGGCCAATCTGCCGCCCCATGTGATCTGGCTTGACGCCACGGCCAATGCGCACATGTACCGCGAACTGTTCGAGCGCGACGTGACCGTGGTGCAGCCGCGCGTGCGCCTCACCGGACGGATCTTCCAGATGTGGGCCAGCATCAACAACAAGGGGCAGTTTCTCGCCGGCGATGAGGCGACGAGCGAGCGCGCGCAGGCCGCGGCCGCCAAGATCAACCAGGTGCGCGCGCAGATCGCGCAGATCCTGCGCCGTGGATACACCACGCCGGGCTTTATCGGCTACAAGGATCTGATTGACCAGCTCGTGCCCGATCGCACGCCGCCGGAGCGCATCGCGCATTTTGGCGGCAGCCGTGGCACCAATCGCCTGGAGGGCTGCGACTGTCTGATTGTCGTCGGGACGCCACAACCGACCCTCACCGGCATGATCGATGTGGCGGCAATGCTGTACTACGACCGCGATGCGGCGTTCAATCCGGCGTTTACGCTGCGCGATGTGCCGTATAGCGGGCAGCCCTACGCCTATCCCGTCAACGGCTTCTGGGACGATGCCGATCTGCAGGCGCTGCTCGATCAGTTTCGCGCGGCGGAGTTGCTGCAGGCCGCACACCGCGCGCGGCCGCTGCGCCGGGCGGTCGATGTGTGGCTGCTCACCGGAGCGCCGATCCCCGGCCTGCCCATCGACCTCGTGAGCCCGCACCAGCTCTACGGCGCGCTGGATGCGCACGGTCAGCCGCTGCCGATCAAGGACCCATCCCGCTGGCCGGCGGTGCGTGACTGGGCTGATGCGCGCGATGGTGCGATTACCACGCCGATGATCTGTCAGCAGTTCGGCATCTCCGCCCCCACCGGTCGCGCGTGGCTGCA
>JALHNN010000118.1:5539-5834 GCA_022843505.1 Sulfuritalea sp. | reverse complement strand
GGCGACTACACCCCGGCACGAGGCACGGATTCGGGGCCAGGACGCACGCCGCTGGCAGTGTGTAAAGCGATAGCCGCGATTTCCAATTGAAACTTGATCTTTCGATCTCTTAAAGATGACTTTTCAATATTAAAGTCTTTACACATGGGAGTACATGGCATGGAACTCCGACCCTACCAAACTACCGCGGTGGCGGCGGTGCAGCGTGACTGGCAGGAGCATACCGACGTGCTGGGCGTGGCGGCCACCGGTGCGGGCAAGACACAGATCGCCCTGGCGCTGCTTACCGAGGCGC
>JALHNN010000118.1:0-5529 GCA_022843505.1 Sulfuritalea sp. | reverse complement strand
GGATGCGCCCGGCACGCGCGGCCTGATGATCAGCCACCGCACCGAGCTCGTCGATCAGCCACTGGAGCGCATCCGGACGTTTCGCCCGCAGTGGCTGCAGGCCGGCGCGATGGATCGCCCGCGCGTCGGGGTGGTGCAGGCGGCACGCAACGACCTGGACCGCCAGCTCACCTTCGCAACCGTGCAGAGTCTGCGCGGCGCCCGTCTCACCCGCTTCCTGGCGCACGGCCCGATCACGCATCTGGTGATCGACGAAAGTCACCACGCGACCGCAGCGACCTATCTGACCCTCTTGAACGCACTCAAAGCCGCCAACCCCGATCTGCGTCACCTCGGCCTGACCGCCACGCCGCTGCGCGCCGACGGCGACGGCCTGGCGAAAGTCTACCAGCGCGACAGTTTCAAGATCACGATCGCTGACCTGGTGCGGCTCGGGTTTCTGGTGCAACCGCGCTGGCTGGGGATTGCCACCGGCCTGAGTGTGTCAGGGGTGCACAGTCGCCATGGCGACTTTGTGCCGGGCGAGCTGGCCGGCGTCTACGACACGGCAGCCGGGCGGCGCATCGTGGTGCAGGCGTATCAGCAGTATGCAGCGGGTCGACGCGGGATCGCCTTTACGGCGAGTGTGGCCGGCGCGCACGCCCTGGCCGCCGACTTCTGCACCGCCGGAGTGCAGGCCGCCGCAATCGACGCGACCACGCCACCCGACGCGCGCCGCCAGCTGCTTGCCGACTTCCGTGCCGGACGGCTGACGCTGCTCTGCAATGTCGATGTGCTCACCGAGGGGTTTGATGCCCCGGGCGCGTCGTGCGTGCTGATGTGCCGGCCGACACGGAGCGATGGCCGCTACATTCAAGCGATGGGGCGCGGCCTGCGTCCGGCGCTGGGGATGGCGCAGCCGGGGGAGGATTGCCTCATTCTCGACTTCCTGCCGGCGGAGACGCGCAACATCGTCATGGCCGGCGATGTCCTGGGTCTGCCCAAGGAGACCACGCGCACGGTGCTGCGCGACGAGCAGGACGCCGAGCCGGGCGAGGTGCAGGCCGGCTTTACGTTCGATGGCGACACCTTCGACGCCGGCGGCACGCCACTGGAGATCGTCAGCCGCGAACTGCACTATCTGGAGCAGAGCCCCTTCATCTGGTATCGGCGCGACGGTCTCGTGACCCTCGGGTGCGGCGTGGGCAGTGATCGCATCAATCGCATCCTGGCGATGCGCCAGGGCGTGCTGTACGCCGTCTGGCGCCGCGAGCCGCTGCCGGGCGGCATGCGCGACCAGTGGCAGGCGCGCCCCGTCCCCTGCGACGACCCCTATGCGACCGGCCAGGAGCTGGCCGCCAGGCATGCCGACGGGCAACTGGCGAGCAAGGGGCGCGGCTGGCACCAGGCGGAGGTGAGCGAGGCGCAGCGGCGGTATCTCCAGTCATTGGCGCGCGGGACGCTCAAGCGCCGTGAGATCGACGCACTCACCCGCGGGGAGACGGCGCAATTGATTACCCACTTTCAGGCGCTGCAGGCGATCGATCGCTTTGAGGCGGCGCGCAGCACCGGCAACTTGGCGGAGGCAAGCTATGCATGACGGCTACTTTCCCCTCCCCGCAGCGGCCACACGCGGCACCTGCCGCTCGTGCGGCGCGCCGATCGCATGGGTCACGGGCGCGCGCGGCGGGCATATGCCGCTCGATCTGGGCACGGTCGAACAGCGCGACGGGGTGACGCACGCATTGAATCACTTCGCGCGATGCCCACAGGGTGCGGCCTGGTCGAAGAAGAAGCGCTATGTGGAGGACGAAGATGAGTGAGCGAGACGAACGCGGCAAGACGCCGACCTACTACACCGTTGCGCCGTGCGGTTGTGTGAAGACACTGATGGTTGATACGCCGGATCTGGCGCGGCACAACGCCAAAGAGATCGCCAAGGCGATCCGGTGCGGCGAAACGCTCCAGCGGTGCACGGTTGCCGATGTCTGGAGCGGCGCCGTCGCGCTCGGCTGGTGCGAGGTGTGCGACCCGAAACGGGCGAAGAAAGCCACGAAGCGCGCACCACAAGAGACACAAGGAGCGCTGCTGTGACCGACCTCCTCACCATCCTCGCACACCGCCTGCACGCCGATGAGCGCCGCGATGGTCGGTATCACGCAGATTGCATGTTCTGCGGTAAGGAAGAGAAGCGCGGCCAAACACACTTCAGCTTCGGCGAGCAGGGCTATTACTGCTTCGTGTGTGGCGCAAAGGGCGGTCTCGCCGCACTCGCACGGCATCTCGATGTGCGCGCCGACGCACCGATCACACCACGCGCGCCGAAGCCGCCACCCGAGCCGCGCCACTGGCAGACCGACGCGCGCGTGCTGGAGAGCTACACCAGCGCGCTCGATGTCGTGACGTGCTGGACGGCCTACAAGCCGCTCTCCCTCGACACGATCCGCCGCGCACGACTCGGCGTCGGCGTGCTGCCGGCAAGCCGCAGCCGGCACCGGCGGCTCATTCTGCCGGTGTTTGAGTCGGGTCGGCTCATTGCGCTGCACGGACGCGCCTTTCTGCCCGAAGACCAGGACGCGAAGTGGCTCACCGCCGGCGGCAGTCGCAAAGATGCGCTGTACGGCGCCGAGCAGCTGCGAGGTGGCGCGGATGTCATCATCTGCGAAAACATGGTCGATGCGCTGCTGGCGATGGACGCGCAGCCGGGCGTGGTGGCGGTGGCCGGCGGCGGCGTGGCGTGGCGGGATGAATGGACGCAGCAGATTGCCGCGAGCCGCCCCGCGCGCGTGCTGGTGTGGCTGGACAACGATCTTGCCGGCGCTCCCAATGCGAGTACCTACGCCGCACTCACGCGGCAGTGGCGGCAGGCGCGCCCAGGCCTGCCACTGCCCGAGCCGCGCGGGCCGCAGATCGCCAATGACCTGCTCGCGGCGGGCGTGGCGGCGCGGGTGTATGCGTGGCCGCGTGGCACGCCACCGAAGGCCGATTTGGGATATGCACTGATGCAGGGGGTGGGGGCATGAAGAGTGAGTTTGCCGAGTATGTCGCGCGCGCGGCCGCCGTGGGTGTCACGCTGACGTTCGCCGATGGCGAGTATCGGCTGCAGACGCCGCGCTCCGACTGGCCGATTGTGAGCAGTCAGTGGTCGCTCATTCGCGACTGGATAGCACGACGCGAGCGAGAGCATGCGGCGCGGCAGCCGGCCGTGCAGGCGCGGATGGAGTTGGAGGTGACAGAGTGACGACCTGGGCATGCCGCCTCTGCACCGCTGCCGGTCGCGAGTCGGGGCGGCGCGTACGCGGCAACGGGCGCATCACCATCTGCGCTGACTGCAAGACGCTCTGGGCGTCGCGCGGCAAAAAGTGGTGCAATCGCGGCGAGCACCTGGTGCCATGCACCGCATGGAGCACGCAGAACTGCTGCAAAGAGTGCCGCAACGCAGCACTGCGCGCGAACGAGTATGGACACCGATTGCGCGCGCCGCTGGAGAAACGCCGCGCGTACGAGGCGGCATGGCATGCGCGCAACCCCGGCTATTACCAGCGCCGCTATCACCGCCGCAAGCTCGCGGTGTGGAAGGGGGAGCGATGATCGCCCAACTGACTCTGTTCGACGTGCCGCCCGAGCCGCGCCCGAGGTGCGATTGCGGCGCGGATCTGATGAATGACGAAGACTGGTTCATCTGGGGCGAATTTGGCGACTGGCAGTGCCGGGCGTGCTACGCGGCGGTGTGTGCGGCGTACGTGTCGCGGCGGAAGGAACCCACCCCATGAGCATCACGATCTTAGCATTAGATATGTCTTCCACAGCTATTGGCTGGGTGCTGCTGCGCGACGGCAGCGTCGCAGACCACGGGACGCAGATCCTCGACGGTCACATCGGGCGACGCTGCCGCCTCGCACGGGCCTACGTGGCATCGCTGCTGCGCGTGCATGCAGATTTGGACATGGCTGCGGTGGAAAGTCCGGTGGGAAGGTTCACGAAGGCGCTCATCCCACAGGCGCGGGTGAGTGGCGCAGTGCTCGGGCTGTTCGACCAGCACGAGATTGCGTGCGTCGAGATTGCGCCGGCGGCCGCCAAGCGCGCCCTCACCGGGCGTGGGGATGCGAAGAAGAGCGCCGTGCTGCTCGCCTGCCACCAGCGCGGCTTTGCGGCCGGCAGTGAACACGCCGCCGATGCCTACGCCGTCGCGATTGCGGCGACGCAGCTCGGTGTGACGAAGGAGGCCGCGTGAATGACCGCGACCGTGAGCAAGTCGCGCAGTGGGCGCGTGCGATGCTCGAGAATCCGCGCGCCCTGATCCTCGACACCGAGACGACAGGGCTTGACGACAGCGCCGAGATCGTGCAGATCGCGGTGATCGATATGGCCGGCGCCGTGCAGCTCGATACGCTGGTGCGACCGACGCGGCCCATTCCGCCGGCGGCAACGCGCATCCATGGCATCACCGATGCAATGGTGGCGAATGCCCCGACGATGGCGGCGATCTACGATTCGTTGCTCCTCCTGCTCGCGGGAGAGCTCGTCGTGATCTATAACGCCGCCTATGATGTGCGCCTGCTCGCCCAGAGCATTCGCGCGGCCGCTGCGACCGATCCGACGCTGCGCGGGCACGCGCGCGACATGCAGGGGTTCGCCCAGTGGCACTGCGCCATGCTGCGCTATAGCGAATGGGTTGGCGACTGGAACGAGTATTACGGCAACTACCGCTGGCAGCGGCTACCGGGTGGTGATCACTCGGCATTGGGCGATTGCCGCGCGACCCTGGCGGTGTTGCAACGGATGGCGCTATGACACCACTCCCCACATCCCTCCCCGCCATCCGCATCGACCCTGACGGTTCCTGGCACCGGCTGCGCTTCGGGTCGTTCGCGGCGGGCGATCCGCAGTACGACCCGTACGAGCCGAGTGCGGAAGAGCGGGCGCGCGAGGCCGCGCGGCGTGCGCCGGTGGCCGTGGTGCAGCTGGTGTTGTTTGAAGTAGAGGACAAAGCGGCGTGAACGAACTCTGGCTTGATTTCTTTGATGTCACCCCGCCAAAGCCCACGCGCGGCGATTGCACGGACACACTCGGCTACATGGAAGCGCATGCCGACGCAGAGCGGCGTATGGCGCGCGGTGAGCATCAGGTGCTGTGTCAGCAGTGCGAGCGATGGCGGTGGCGGCTGTGTGCGTATGCGAAGAAGACGACAAAGAAAGGCGAACAGGAATGAACCTCGACATTGGAACCCGCGTCATTATGAGCCGCGACAACGCATCGTGGGAAGGCAAGGTTATCGAGTATCGGCCTCATATTTGCCCGTGGCGCGTCAGACTCAACGACGAATATGAATTGTGGTGCTTTACCTCGGAACTGACGCCGATTCCCGATCCCGTTTACGACAGCGCCGCCGATACGCACGCGCATATCAGTATGGTGCAATCGAACATCAACCGGATGATTGCCCACCTGCGCGAACGCGCGGCCAATCACGATCGCAGCAAACTGCATCCGCCGGAGAAGGCGCTGTTTGACGAATACACGCCGAAACTCCGCAACCTCACCTATGGC
>JALHNN010000117.1 GCA_022843505.1 Sulfuritalea sp. | reverse complement strand
AGGTCTATCCCCAGGGCGTGTCAACCAGCCTGCCCTTCGATGTGCAGCTGGCGCTGGTACGTTCCATCCGCGGCCTCGAGAACGTCCATATCACGCGCCCGGGCTACGCCATCGAGTATGACTACTTCGATCCGCGCAACCTGAAGGACAGCCTGGAAACCAAAACCGTGCGCGGCCTGTTCTTCGCCGGCCAGATCAATGGCACCACCGGCTACGAAGAGGCGGCGGCGCAGGGCCTGCTGGCCGGCATCAACGCCGCGCGCCTCGCCCTGCAACGCGAGCCCTGGGCGCCGCGCCGCGACCAGGCCTATCTCGGAGTCCTGGTCGATGACCTGATCACGCGCGGCGTGTCCGAACCTTATCGGATGTTCACCAGCCGCGCCGAATACCGGCTGTCCCTGCGCGAGGACAATGCCGACCTGCGCCTGACGGAAATCGGCCGCGGCCTCGGCCTGGTCGATGACGGCCGCTGGGATATTTTCAATCGGAAACGCGATGCCGTGGCGCGCGAAGCGGAGCGTCTCAAGTCGACCTGGGTCAATCCGCGCCAGCTGCCGGAAGCCGACGCGATCCGGGTTCTCGGCCAGCCGATGGAGCGCGAGTATCGGCTGTTCGATCTGTTGCGCCGCCCGCAGGTCAGCTACCACAGCCTGCTTACCCTGCCCGGCGCAGGCGAGGCGGTGGGGTCCCCCGAGGTTGTCGAGCAGGTCGAGATCCAGGCCAAATACCAAGGCTACATCGATCGCCAGCAGGACGAGATCGACAAGGGTCTGGCGCACGAGTCATTGCCCCTGCCCGCCGACCTCGACTACGCGGAGGTCCGGGGGCTGTCCTTCGAGGTCAGGCAAAAGCTGAGCCAAGCCAGGCCGCAGACCCTGGGTCAGGCATCCCGGGTGCAGGGTGTGACGCCGGCGGCGATCTCGCTGCTGCTGGTCTTCCTCAAGCGGCGCAAGGCGGCATGAGTCTCGGCCTTGCCTTGAAGGGCGGATTGGCCGCCATGGGACTGGATTTGTCCGATGCGCAGCAGGACAAGCTGCTGGCTTTCATCGCCCTGCTGACCAAATGGAACCGCACCTACAACCTGACGGCGATCCGCGACGAGCGCGAGATGCTGACCCATCACCTGCTGGATTCGCTGGCCGTCGTGCCGGTGCTGGGAAAGTCGGCGCTGGCGGGACGGCGTTGGGCGGATGTCGGCAGCGGTGCCGGCCTGCCGGGCATTCCGCTGGCGATCGCCTGCCACGAACTCGCTCTGAGCTCGATCGAGGCCGTGGAAAAGAAGGCTGCCTTCCAGCGCCAGGCCAGGATAGAACTTGGCCTGGCCAACTTTACGGTTGAAAACCGTCGCGTCGAAGATCTGCCCGCCGGGGGCTTCGACGCCGTGATTTCGCGCGCCTTCGCCGAGCTTGCCGATTTCGTGCGCCTTGCCGGGCACCTGCTGAATTCGGGCGGCCGATTGCTGGCAATGAAGGGTGTTCTGCCCGAGGATGAAATCAAGCGCCTGCCGTCCGGCTGGGTGCTGCGCGAGTCGTTGCCCTTGCGCGTCCCGGGACTGGACGCGCAACGCCATTTGCTGGTCATCGAGAAAGCCTGAACATGCACATATTCGCCATTGCCAACCAGAAGGGCGGGGTGGGCAAAACCACCACCGCCGTGAATCTCGCCGCCGCCCTGGCGGCCAGCGGCCAGCGCACCCTGCTGGTCGACCTCGATCCCCAGGGCAACGCCACCATGGGCGCCGGCGTGGACAAGCGCAGCCTCGAATCCTCGGTGTACCAGGTGCTGCTGCACCTGGCGACGCTGGAGCGGGCGCGCGTCGCCTCGCCGTCCGGCAAGTTCGACGTGCTGCCGGCGAACCGCGACCTGGCCGGCGCCGAGGTCGAACTGGTGGACCTGGAGCTGCGCGAGATGCGCCTCAAGGCCGCGCTCGCCGCGCACCGCGGCGACTATGACTTTGTCCTGATCGACTGCCCGCCGTCGCTGTCGATGCTGACGCTCAACGGGCTGTGCGCCGCCCATGGCGTCATCATACCGATGCAATGTGAATATTACGCGCTGGAGGGGCTGTCCGACCTGGTGAACACCATCAAGAAGGTGCATGCCAACCTCAATCGCGACCTCAAGATCATCGGCCTGCTGCGCGTCATGTTCGACCCGCGCAGCACGCTCTCCAACCAGGTTTCGGCCCAGCTCGAGCAGCATTTCGGCGACAAGGTGTTCAAGACCCTGGTGCCGCGGAACGTGCGCCTGGCCGAGGCGCCGAGTTACGGCATACCCGGCGTGCTGTTCGACAGGGCGGCCAAGGGCGCGCAAGCCTACATGGCCTTCGCCCAGGAAATGATCGAACGTGTCAATTCGTGGAAGGAAACGACGTGAACCCACCCAGACAAAAAGGCCTCGGCCGTGGCCTGGATGCATTGCTCGCCGCCAACAACGCGCCGGATGCCCAACGCCAGGATTCGCTCGCCGTCGGCGCGCTGCAACCGGGCAAGTACCAGCCGCGCACGCGCATGGACCCGGGCTCGCTGGAAGAGCTGGCGGCCTCGATCAAGGCCCAGGGCCTGATCCAGCCGATTTCGGTGCGGCCCGTCGGCAACGGCCGCTTCGAGATCATCGCCGGCGAGAGGCGCTGGCGCGCGGCGCAGATCGCCGGCCTCACCGAGGTGCCGGTGCTGGTGCGCGACATACCGGACGACGCCGCGCTGGCCATGTCGCTGATCGAGAACATCCAGCGCGAGGACCTCAATCCGCTGGAAGAAGCGGCCGGCATCCAGCGCCTGATCGACGAGTTCAGCATGACCCACCAGCAGGCGGCCGATGCGGTCGGTCGCTCGCGCTCGGGTGCCACCAACCTGCTGCGCCTGCTGCAGCTGGCGAAGCCGGCCCAGGACATGCTCATGGCGGGCGATATCGAGATGGGCCATGCCCGTGCCCTGCTGCCGCTGGCCAAGGGCGAACAGGGGCGCCTGGCGGCTCTCGTGGTGGAAAAAGGCTATTCGGTGCGCGAGACCGAGCGCATGGTGGCGCGCGAACTCAATCCGCCGGTGAAGAAGGGGGGCGAGAAGAAGGCCGATCGCGACCTGTTGCGTCTCGAGGCCGAGCTTTCCGACCGCCTGGGTGCCACGGTGAAAATCAGCGCCAATCGCAAGGGCAGCGGCAGCCTCAGCATCCGTTTTGGCAGCCTGGACCAGCTTGACGGGCTGCTGGCAAGGTTGGGCTGATATGGTGCCGACCCAGGCTTCGCCACGAACCGGAGAGCAAGCGGCGTAGAAGAAAAATGGCGCGCTGCAACATAAAATAATTGACAACCTATGATCAATGCCCTATATTCGCGGGCTTTTGGACGCGGCCCGGTCTTATAGATGTTTAGGGCGGTGTTCCATCAAAGCGTCGCGACCTTGCTTGCGGTCGGACTGGCAGCAATCCTGGCCGGCTGGCACGGTGCCGCATCGGCCGGATTTGGCGGTGCAGCAATCGTCATTCCGAACCTGATGTTCGCCCTGAGTCTCTGGGCGGCAGCGAAAAGCGGCAGGGCGTCGGTGGCGCGGTTTTTTGCAGGTGAATTGATCAAGGTCGCGGCGACGCTGGCGTTGCTCGCGATAGTGGCGGGGGCGTATCGGGAATTGAACTGGCTGGCCTTGCTGGCCGGGTTGTTCCTGGCGCTGAAAGCGAATCTGTTTGTGATACTGATTAAGGCCTGATGACCCATGGCAGCCCAAGGTCCCAACGCATCCGAGTACATCGTCCACCACCTCACCCACCTCAACAGCCTGGGTGAAAAGCAGGCCAAGCTGGTCGACTGGACGGTCTTCCATCTCGACACCCTGTTCTGGTCCGTCACGCTGGGCCTGCTGGCCATCCTGATCCTGGCCAAGGCAGCTTCCAGGGCCACTTCCGGCGTCCCCGGCCGCTTCCAGGCCGCAGTCGAAATCCTCGTCGAGATGGTCGAGTCGCAATCCAAGTCCATCGTCCACGGCGACCGCAGCTTCATCGCCCCGCTGGCCCTGACGGTGTTCGTCTGGATCTTCTTCATGAACGCCATGGACCTGCTGCCGCTGGACCTGCTGCCCAATATCTGGGCCATGATCTACGGCGCGGCCGGCCACGATCCGCATCACGCCTACATGCGCGTGGTGCCCACCGCCGACCTCAACGCCACGCTCGGCATGTCGCTCGGCGTGCTGATCCTCTGCCTGTATTACAGCGTCAAGATCAAGGGGTTCGGCGGCTGGATGCATGAACTGTTCACCGCGCCCTTCGGCAGCCACCCGGTGCTGTACCCGATCAACTTCGCGATGCAGCTGATCGAGTTCGTCGCCAAGACCGTCTCCCACGGCATGCGACTGTTCGGCAACATGTATGCCGGCGAACTGATCTTCATGCTGATCGCGCTGATGGGCGCCGCCTGGGCCGGCACCTTCGGCAGCGGGCTGCTCTGGATCGGCGGCGTTGTCGCCGGCTCGATCTGGGCCATCTTCCACATCTTGATCATCACCCTGCAGGCTTTCATCTTCATGATGCTGACGCTGGTTTACATCGGCCAGGCTCACGAAAGCCATTAATCCCCTGTATCAATCGTTACAACCTTAAATCTGCTACTAAAGGAGTCATCATGGAAGGCAACATCGTTGGTTTCGTCGCGCTGGCCGCCGGTCTCATCATCGGTCTGGGTGCTGCAGGCGCGTGTATCGGCATCGGCATCATGGGTAGCCGCTTCCTCGAAGCGTCGGCGCGTCAGCCCGAGCTGATGAACACGCTGCAAACCAAGATGTTCCTCCTCGTCGGTCTGATCGACGCCGCGTTCATTATCGGTACCGGTATCGCCCTCTGGTACACGACTGCCAACCCGTTCATCAAGTAATCGACTCCCCTAACCGCTAAGGAGCGATTACCGTGAATCTGAACGCAACGCTGTTTGCCCAGCTGGTTGTGTTCCTCATCCTGGCGTGGTTCACGATGAAATTCGTGTGGCCGCCCATCATGAAGGCACTCGACGAGCGTGCGAGCAAGATAGCCGACGGGCTTGCGGCCGCAGACAAGGCCAAGTCCGATCTGGCGCACGCCGAGAAGAAGGCGGGCGAGGAGCTGCGCAAGGCGCGCGAATCCGCCGCCGAGTTCCGCAGCAGCGCCGAACGGCAAGTGGCCCAATTGATCGAGGAAGCGCGTGTCGAGGGTGCCCGCATCGTGGCCGCCGCCCGCGAAGCCGCCGAGTCCGAGGCCGCCTCCGCATCGCAGCGCGCCAAGGAAGCCCTGCGCGAGCAGGTTGCCGCGCTGGCCGTGGCCGGCGCCGAGCGCATCCTGCGCAAGGAGATCAATGCCCAGGCCCACGCCGAGCTGCTGACGCAACTCAAGTCGGAGCTCTGATCCGCCATGGCCGAAAACGTCACCCTTGCGCGCCCCTATGCCGAGGCAGCGTTCCAGCTCGCAAAGGGCGGGAATGCCCTGCAGGCGTGGTCCGACGCGCTTTCTCGCCTGTCGGCGGTAGCCGCCACCCCGGAGATGGAGGAGTGCATCGGCAACCCGCGCCTCTCCGCCACCCAGGTGGCGCAGCTCTGCCTCGACGTGGCCGCTTCGGGCGGCAAGCTTGACCTGTCGGCCGATCAGCAGAACTTCGTCCGTGTCCTTGCGGAGAACGACCGCCTGGTCGTGCTGCCCGAGATCAGCGAGCTCTTCGAAGAGCTCAAGCACGCCCAGGAAGGGGTCAAGGATGCCGAGATCTCGTCCGCTTTCGCGCTCGACGATGCCACGCTGAAGAACCTCGTGGCGGACGTGGAACGCAAATTCGGCTGCAGGATCCAGGCGACCGTCAAGGTCGATGCAGAACTAATCGGTGGCGTCCGTATTGCCGTCGGCGATGAAGTGATCGATGCCTCGGTCCGCGGCAAGCTTGCCGCGATGGCCACCGCGCTAAAGAACTAGGAGCAATTCCATGAATCTCAATCCATCCGAAATCAGCGACCTGATCAAGAGCCGGATCCAGAACATGCAGCTGGCCGCCACGGCCCGCAACGAAGGTACCGTGGTTTCGGTTACCGACGGCATTTGCCGCGTGCATGGCCTGACCGATGTGATGCAGGGCGAAATGCTGGAATTCCCCGGCAACACCTTCGGCCTCGCGCTGAACCTCGAACGCGACTCCGTCGGCGCCGTGGTCATGGGCGACTACGAGCACATCTCGGAAGGCGATACCGTCAAGTGTACGGGTCGCATCCTGGAAGTGCCGATCGGCCCCGAACTGCTCGGCCGCGTGGTCAATGCGCTGGGCGAGCCGATCGACGGCAAGGGTCCGATCAACGCCAAGCTCTCCGACAAGGTCGAGAAGGTCGCCCCGGGCGTGATCTGGCGCAAGTCGGTGTCGCAGCCGGTGCAAACCGGCCTCAAGGCGATCGACTCGATGGTTCCCGTCGGCCGCGGCCAGCGCGAGTTGATCATCGGCGACCGCCAGACCGGCAAGACGGCCGTCGCGGTTGACACGATCATCAACCAGAAGGGCCAGAACATGTTCTGTATCTACGTGGCGGTCGGCCAGAAGGCATCGACCATCGCCAACGTGGTACGGAAACTCGAAGAGCACGGCGCCATGGGTTACACCATCGTCGTCGCCGCTTCCGCCTCCGACTCCGCCGCGATGCAATTCCTCGCGCCGTATGGTGGCTGCACCATGGGCGAATACTTCCGCGACCGCGGCATGGACGCCCTGATCATTTATGACGATCTCACCAAGCAGGCCTGGGCCTATCGCCAGATCTCCCTGCTGCTGCGCCGTCCTCCCGGCCGCGAAGCCTACCCCGGCGACGTGTTCTACATCCACTCCCGTCTGCTCGAGCGTGCCGCTCGCGTCTCGGAAGCCTGGGTCGAGAAGCTGACCAACGGCGAAGTCAAGGGCAAGACCGGTTCGCTGACCGCGTTGCCGGTGATCGAAACCCAGGCCGGCGACGTGTCCGCCTTCGTGCCGACCAACGTGATTTCGATTACCGACGGCCAGATTTTCCTTGAGACCGACTTGTTCAACGCCGGCATCCGTCCCGCCATGAACGCCGGCGTCTCGGTGTCGCGCGTCGGCGGTGCCGCCCAGACCAAGGTGATCAAGAAGCTCGGCGGTGGCGTGCGTCTGGCCCTGGCGCAGTACCGCGAACTCGCGGCCTTCGCCCAGTTTGCCTCCGACCTCGACGAAGCCACCCGCAAGCAGCTGGAGCGCGGCCGCCGCGTCACCGAACTGATGAAGCAGCTGCAGTACGCGCCGTTGTCGGTGGCCGAAATGGCCGTCACGCTCTACGCCTCGAACGAAGGCTTCATGGACGACGTCGATGTTCCGCGGATCCTGGCTTTTGAATCCGACCTGCACCAGTTCGTGAAGCAAAAGTACGCGGCTCTGATGGACAAGATCACCAGCACCAACGATCTCGACAAGGACGCCGAAGCCCAGCTCAAGGCCGCCGTGACCGAGTTCAAGAAGTCCTGGGCCTGATCATCAACGTCTAACGGGGAGCGATCATGCCTGGCAGTAAAGA
>JALHNN010000116.1 GCA_022843505.1 Sulfuritalea sp. | reverse complement strand
ATGTCGGCCGGTGAAACGTAGTCGCGGCCGGCCAGCCAGGCATGGGCGCGCGCGCAGCGCTCGAGAGCGATGGCGCCGCGCGGGCTGGCGCCATAGCGCACGCTGCCGGCCAGCGCCGCGTCGATGGCCTCGGGCCGGCGCGTGGCGGCGACCAGGCCGACGATGTAGCCTTCAAGCGCCGGCGCGAGGTGCAGTTCGAGGACTTCGCGGCGCGCGGCGAACACTTCCTTGATGCCGAGCAGGGCAGAAGTCGGCGCTGGCGGGACGGCGATCTTGGCGACGGCCTGAGCTTCCGCGCGCGCCAGGGCGAGGATGTCGCGTTCGGCCTGCGGCGCCGGGTAGTCGATGGACAGCTTCATGACGAAGCGGTCGAGCTGCGCCTCGGGCAGCGGATAGGTGCCCTCGTGCTCGATCGGGTTCTGCGTCGCCAGCACCATGAACAGCGACGGCAGCGGATAGCTGGCCTGGCCGATGCTGACCTGGCCTTCGCCCATGGCCTCGAGCAGCGCGGACTGCACTTTGGCCGGCGCGCGGTTGATCTCGTCGGCGAGCAGGATGCTGTGGAAGATCGGCCCGCGCTCGAAGCGGAAACTGCCGTCCTGCGGGCGGAACACTTCGCCGCCGGTGAGGTCGGCCGGCAGCAGGTCGGGCGTGAACTGGATGCGATGGAAATCGGCATCGATCAGCCCGGCGAGGATGCGCACGGCGCGCGTCTTGGCCACCCCGGGCGGGCCTTCGAGCAGCAGGTGGCCGGCCGCCAGCAGGCCGACCAGCAGGCCGTCGATCAGGGCGTCCTGGCCGATGACCTGGCGGCGCAACTGGCTCGCGAGCCGGGCGAAGGGTTGCCGGACCGAGTCGTCGGGCTTCCGGTCGCCGGCGCTCATTTCGCGATTCCCAGAAAGACCGCCAGGCAGCGCTCAACCTGCACCATGGAATCGGCATCGATACGTCCGAAGGGTGGTCCTGCCCTGTCGCGCTTCACCGTCATTGCTTTGTCCACCATGATCTGTGAAGGCTTGCGCAAGCCGTTTGCTTCGTCCGGTTGCACGGTGACACGCAGCAGCGGCGCCGCGACAAGCGTGCCGGTGACCGGCAGCACGGTAAGGCTGGCGTGTTCATCGAACTGGTCGGATTGCACCACCAATGCCGGCCTTGGTTTGCCGACGTTGCCCTGCAGGGTGATGGTGACGAAGTCGCCGCGCATCATTCCGTCCAGCCGTCGACATCGGCCAAGGCGTTATCCATGAATTGCCCCATTTTCTTGTCCGCCCGGTCCGCGACTGAAGCCAACCGGCACTGGCGACGGCTCTCCTCGGCGAAACCGGGGCGGCGCGTATCCGGCACCCATATCTGGACAGGCCGAAGTCCCGCCATGCGCAAGGCGTCACGGTGCTTTTGCACCCGTGCATTTACGGTTGTTGTACCCATGTTCCATCTCCTTTTCCGCTGTTACATGTAGCACTATACGTGGGGCGGGTGTTGCATGCAACAAAAGGCAGGATGCTCAGGCTCACCGAGGAAATTGACGGTTTGCATGGCAGTTTCCGGAGGACATGACCGGACCAAGCGTGGTCCTGCCCTGCCTTTGCGTCAATTGGCGTTTCGGGGAATGGCAGGCCCTGACAAACGCCGTACCGCCAGCGCCGACTTTTGCTAGATCTGCCCCTTGTGCAGCGCAGTCGAGACGAAGGGAATGCCAAAGAAGGTGAAAAAGGCGACCAGGAAAACGCCCACGATCAGCAGCGAATTGATTCGCGGCGGCGTCTTGAAACTGGCGCGGACGTGAAGCATCAGGCCGATCGATAGCCAGGTCACCAGCGACCAGGTTTCCAGGGTGTCCCAGGACCAGTAGCGGCCCCAGGCGTCTTTGGCCCAGATCGCGCCGGCGACGACGCCCAGGGTATCGAAGATCAGGCCCAGGGCCATGAAGCGGTAGGCGCGGTCGTCGAGCACCTTGTCGCCGGGCAGCCCGCCGAAGCGCTCGACGCCTATGCCGGCATTGCGCAGCAGGATGACCCCGGCCATGCCCAGGGCGATGAAGGCGCAGCCGAGGAAGAGCTTGATGAAGCCGATATGGACGAACAGCCATGCCGTGTCATATGTTGAGGGTGCGCCGGTAACGTCGTTGGGCTTGAGCAGCATCCAGGCCATGATCATGATGACCACCGGCATCAGCAGTGCCGCCACCGGACGCAGCCGCGGCAGCCGCCAGTAGGCCAGCGTCACCGCCAGCATCAGGCCCCAGACGTTGGCGGAAAGCATCTCGTAGCCGCCGATCACCGGCACCCGGTCGAGGCGCACCCAGCGCGCGCCAAGGGCCACGGTGTGCAGCATGACACTGGCGCCCATCAGGGCCAGGATGGTCTTTTCGGGGCGGCGGCGAAACACCAGGGCGATCATCGTCAGCACGCAGATCAGCACATAGCCGATCTGGGCTGACCACAGCGCTATCGCGTCAAGCTTGGCCAGGTCCATGCTCACGGCCGCAGGACCGCGGCGGTGCCGCGAGCGAGATGTTCCCGCACGGCCGCCGCATCGATGGCGAAGCGCGTGCCGTTGCACTGGAAAGGATTGTCGGGGGCGGCAAGAACCCGTGAGCTGATGCGGATGGTCTCCGGTGTCGACGCCCAGCGGCCGCCCTTGAGCATTCTGGATTGTGTCGCTGCAAGCGTTGCGACCGGATTTCGCGCGCCCTCGACGAGGGACTTGTCGAACTCGGGGTTGTAGCCGTCCGCTACATACTCGCGGACGTTGCCGGCCATGTTGAGCACGCCATAGGGAGATTGTCCCTTGCTCAGGCGCGTCACCGGCCAAACCAGGCATTGGCTGGTTACGTTGAAGTTGGCGTAGGTTTCGTCCGGTGGATCGTCGCCCCAGGGATAGATTCGTTGGTCGGTGCCGCGTGCGGCCTTTTCCCATTCGGCTTCGGTGGGCAGTCGAAAGCCCATCCAGCGCGCCCAGCGGTCGGCCAGCGTCCATGACAAGTGGGTGGCAGGCAGGTCAGCGACCGGGTCGACAAGCCTATAGCGGCTGTCATCGCCGACACGCAGCGAGCAGCTCTCGGTGTCGCCGCCATACAGGCTGCGCGCGCCGGCCTCGCCGCCGTTCAGGAAGGGTTCAAGGTCGCGTGCGCGCGCCTCATGCTTGGCGATATAGAAGGTATCGAGCCAGATCCTTAGGTTTCCTCCGGAGAGTTCCGTGCCCCGCGGGACACCGCCGGTCTTGAACATCCAGCCTTCGGGCACAAGAACGAATTCGACGCCGCGGATTGATACTTCGCGCGGCAGGGGGTCGCTGGCGCCAAGAGCCGTTGCCGCTGGCAAGGCCAGCGCCATGACGCAGGCCAGGGCGCGTCTCAGCTTCGACATTTGGGTTGGTTTCATGACGGCATTCCTTTCAATTGGTCTCCATCAGCACACGCAGGCCGATCACCGGCAGCGGCTGGTCGGCCGGGTAGGCATTGCGCGCGCCGCAGCGGATATGGGCGATGTCGCTCATGTAGCTGCCGCCGCGCACCACTCTGTCGCCGCCGGCGTCGCGCGCGGCGAGCATCTCGCGTGGCCCGTGACGGTAGGCCTGCGGATCGTAGCGATCCGCGGTCCATTCCCAGACATTCCCCAGCATGTCGAAAAGGCCCCAGGCGTTCGGCTTCTTTTGCGCTACAGGAGAGCTCCGGGGATTTTTCATCAATGGATGGCGGTAGCGCGCAAAGTCAGCCATTTCCTGCATCCACGCATAGCGCTCCTGTCCATATAGCTGCACAGGTGAGCGGTAGATTCCAGCATGGCAAGCGTATTCCCACTCGGCCTCTGAGGGCAGGCGGAACAGCCTTCCCGAACCGGTTGCGATACGATTCAGCGCATCGAGAAACTTCTGCACGTCGCTCCAGCCGACATCAGCGTGAGGGCGATCCGGTTCGGCCACGTCGCCGCCCGCACCCATAATGCGGGCCCACTGGGCGCGAGTTACCTCGGTTCTACCCAGCCAGAAACCGGCGACGCAGGTATTCCGCGTTGGTACCTCGTCGTTCCGCGGCACCGGTATTGGCATGCCGTCATTGGTCGGGCCAGGTGATGCGGCGCCCTGTTCGAAGCAGCCGCCTACGATGCGGACAAACTCGATACCACTGGCCGCATCGCGCCAGGTCGGAGGCTCGGCGGCAAGTCCCGCGCCGCCGGCCGCCATCGAAACGGCAGCGAGGCCCAGACGCAGCAGGCACCGGCTAGGGGCGCGGATAGATCTTGATCTTGTCTGCATGCTTGATTTCGTACTGCATGGTGCCGTCCGGTCGCCGTGTTTCCTCCAGGGGCATTTTCACTCCCGCACCGCGTCCGTCGCGCTTCAGTTCCGCCGCACTAAATCCGGGCGGGATACCTTTGGTTGGCCCCCACTCGCCGCGGCCGAGTTTCGCTTCCCATTCCCAGATCGCGGCGCGTGCCTGATTGATACGCAGGCGCTGCGGATCCAGGTCGCGCTCCGTGTGCAGGTAGGACCGCATCGCGCCAAGAGCGAACTCGAGGTCACCGAGGTTCTCTGAGGTGGTCGCTACGCCCCAGTAGGCATCCGCCAGCATCGGCTCTCGGTCCAGCGCGGCGAGGTAGAAGTCGCGCGCCATGAGATAGTCGCGCTTGCCCTCCAGCGCACGACCCAGAAGCAGGTATGCCTCAGGACGGGTGCGCAGGGTTTCGCGATTACGGTTGAGTAACTCGATGGCCTGATCGTGGTTTTTGGAGCCAAGCAGCACCCTTGCGGCGTCGAGCAGCCGGTCGTTGGCATCCGGCACCCGAGTGTGGGCTGACGCCGGTTGCTCGACTCCCGTGGCTGCCGCGCCTGCCTGCGGTTTCAGACCCGTGAATCCGCTATCCTTGTTTGCGCCTTGGGCGAGCCGCGCGGCGTCTACGCTGCGCCCGGGAAGCTGCATCAGCACCACGGCCAGCAACGCCAGCAGAACGGGTAGTGCGACGATGGCCGTACGCCGCCAGTCGCGGCGGGAAGGCTTTCCCGGGGGGGCGGCGGCAACCGCCACGGCAGATTGCATCAACGGCACACTCATGGTTTGCGTACTCCCGCCTCGGATAGGGCGCGACGTACCGATTCGACGTCCGTTGCAAAGCGTACGCCATCCTGCACATTGAAATATAGACTGGGATGGGCCGCCTTGCGCCGCGGAATGGCCATGCCATCTGCCGCCCCGCCCCAGCGACCGCCCATCAGCAGCTTTAGCGCCTGGTCCCTCCCCGAATGGAGGCTTCCAGTGCTCGCCAGTGCGGGATTCCGTGCGCCATCCTGCAAGGCGACATCGAAGTCCGAGTTGTACCAGTCGGCGACCCACTCGGCGACGTTTCCGGCCATGTTGAAGACGCCGTAAGGTGATCGTCCCTTTGGGTAGCTGGTTACCAGAGCCGGCTGGCAGCGGGCATCTTCGCCGCTGAAGGCGAAGTGGCCGAAGCTGTCGTCAGGATAAGCGTCGCCCCAAGGCCACAGGCGCCGATCCAGCGGGCCGCGCGCGGCCTTCTGCCATTCCGCTTCGGTAGGCAGGCGGAATCCCATCCAGCGCGCAAAGGCATCGGCAAGCGCCCAAGAGAGGCCCGCGGCCGGGGCGTTGTCGTCGCGGAAATTTGGGTTGCGCTGCCAGTGCCCGTCGGCACTGCGGTGTAGCGAACAGGCAAACGGCTTTTCCTCCGCGCCGTCGACAGTGCGAAACACCGGTAGCGCGGCCGCTCCCGAGTTCATGAAGCGTTGAAGGTCGGCAATGCGTGCCTCGTATCTGGCGATGTAATAGTCGTCAAGATGCACTCTAACCGTTCTGTGCTGCGGCGCTGGCACCGGATTGTGATCCGGGTTGCCGCTGCTGACCGTGTACCAGAACTCGCCCCCCGGAATGAGCACAAACTCGACCCCGTTGAGGGTGGCCTCTCGCGGTAGGCTGCTCTGGTCGATGCCGGATGCGGGGATAGGCAAAGCGAGTGCCGCGAGGATCAGCAACATGTTGCCGCAGGAACCGGGCAGCGATTTCATTTCACGGCCTTTCCTGGTGGTTCCGACCGCGTCATGACCAGTCGAAAGCCTATCTGTGGCAACGAGTCATCGGCGGGGTAATCGCTGCGCGTACCACAGCGCACCTGAACCAGTTCGCTGCGATAGCTGCCACCGCGCATTACTCGATTGCCGGTGCCGTCATGGCGCGGGTTGAACAGCGCATGTCGCGAATACGCGTCGGCGCTATAGCTGTCGGCGGTCCATTCCCAAACATTGCCCAGCATGTCGAAAATGCCCCATCTGTTTGCGACAAGCCGACCCGTCGGGGAAGACTGAAGCGGCGCACGTCTGGGGGTAACGAACCATGCTTGGTCAAGGATATCTGGTACCGATGGTTCATCTGTCAGACCGGCGCGACATGCCCGCTCCCATTCTGCCTCGGTGGGCAGGCGGAATGCCTCGACGCCTGCCGTGCGCTTGGTCATCAAGGTCGCGAAGTGCGTTGCCTGTTCCCAGGTGACGTTCCCCTTTGGTAGTTCGCCGTCAGCTTCGCCGGGAATGTCGGCGCCCGCAATACGCCGCCAATCAGCCAGACGGACCTCGCTCCGAGCGATCCAGTAGCTGTCGAGGCAGACCTGATGTTGCGGCTTTTCGTCCGCCGCTATATCCCCCTTGAACCCGATGAAGTCCCATATCTGTGAGCCCGACGGCGGTATGGGAACTTTTGTGCCCATGGTGAAACACCCTTTCGGCACCAGTACGAAAACCATTCCTGTCAGAGGCTCTGTCCAGAGCGTGCGAGCACGCGCAGGCGCGGGTGTCGATGCCTTGGGCTTGGCGACCACTGTGCCGGTCGGAGTCGCGGCAGCCGGACCCGCTGCGATTGCGATGGCTAATCCCGACGAAAGGACCGCAAGATTCATCTTGGACTGCCGTGGTCGTCATCGTCGGGCGAACCCCGGAACACGCGACGGGCATAAAACCACACCAGGCTGGCGATGGCGATGACCACGGCTGCCGCCAGCAAGGGCTCGGTCGGATCCCGCACGATCCTGTAGGCCAGCCAGGAGTCCAGCGAGACATAGGTCAGGCGGCCGCCGTTCAGCATCACCGACTGACCCGGGCGCAGTTCATGGCGGACATCATCCTGGCGTATTACCAGTTGATGTTCGATCTGGTCGGTACCGAGATTGACGCGGCGATACAGATCCGCCGTCGGAACGGATGTGAGGATCTGCGCCCAGAGCTCGCTGCCATCAGACATGCGCCAGGCCACGCCACGCGGGAATTCTTCCTGCCGTGCCGAGAGCGGTGGCAGTTGCACGGTGCCGTGCTCGATCCGGCCATCGGCGCCTTCCCAGGCCAGGCGTGGCGAAAAGCCGCGGAAGCGCATGGGATAAATGCGGTAACCAGACAATAGCAGGGGCCGGTCATTGTTGATTTCCGCCCGCAGGATCGCGCCAGTCGCCGGGTCACGCCAGCGCACTCGGTTGCGCGTGTCGCGGTAAGTGCCGCTTGGATCGCCTTCGACAACGCTTTCGCTGACG
>JALHNN010000115.1 GCA_022843505.1 Sulfuritalea sp. | reverse complement strand
GTAATTGACCTTGTAATCCCATTCCGGGCCGAGCAGGCCCTTAATGCCGAGCCGGTAGATGTCCCGGCCATGCTTGATCTCGAAGGGTTGCAGGTTGAGGGGATTGAAGTTCGCCAGGGTCACGGCGCCGCCGGCATAGCTGAGGTTGCTGGTTCCGAGATTCCCGTTCAGGAATCTTGCGGACTCGGTCTGTGATTTGGTCAGGCCGTCGAAACTGAAGGATGCCTCCCATCGGCCCTGGACACCGCCTTCGGCCTTGAGTTTTCTCGAATCGAGCCCCAGGTTGGCGCCGTGGATCTGCCAGTACTGGGCATCGTTGGTTTCGGTGCGCGAAAGCCAGTTGAAGCCCGCGAGCGGAAAGCCCCCCTTGTCGGTCAGCCCGGAGAACTGGCCGAAGCGCAGGCTGTCGGCGGAGTTGTAGCCGGCGCCCAATTCGACATAGTTGTCGGCCCAGCGCGTCATGTCGGCATCACGGAACATGATTTCCGAATCACGGAACAGCTTGATCGTCAGCAGCGGGTCGGCCTGCGCCGGAAGGGCGGCAGCCAATGCGACAGGCACGGCGATGGCAATCGCGCGGCGACGGAACGACAACGGGAGTGCGGATTTCATAGAGTCACCTCGGGCATCTGGGGGGGTCAGCGCTGGAAGCGCGCGCCGGCAGGGTGGTTGCTGCCATGGACCTTGTTATGGCAATTGGCACAGGAATTACCGAGAACCCGTTGCGCGTTCGTGTTGCCTGGTTGGGTCGACGTGAGGCTGAAGGCTATCGCCGAGTGGTTTGCCCCCACCGTTTGGTGGCATTGCTGGCAAAGGAAGGGCATGCGTACCTTGAGCATCGGCGCGATGTTGGTGCCGTGCGGGTTGTGGCAGTTGGTGCAGTCGTCCTGCGAGGGGCGGTGTTCCCAGAGGAAGGGGCCGCGCAACTGGGCGTGGCACTGGTAGCAGGTTTCATTGACCGTGTTCTTCTGCAGCGAGGCGCGCTGCGCCGTCGAGCCGTGCGAGGCGTGGCAGGAGGAACAGGAGAAGAAGCCGTTCTTGGTCGGGTGGGTCGAGATGCGATGCAGTTCGGCGCGGCGGTCCTTGTGACAGTCGAAACAGACGCTGGCCTGGGTCTCGGCGACCATTACCGGATCCTTGGGGGCATGCATGCGGTGGCAGCTGGCGCAGGACTGCTTGGTCTGCTCGTGCTTGCTGCCCTGCCAGTGGATGCGCGTGCCGGCCTGGTGGCAGTTGAGGCAGGCTTCGTTTTGCGGTGCGGCAGGGGATTTCTTGCCGAAGGTGACGGGCACCAGGCCCGGTGTGCGCGGCTTCTTGTTGTGCTCGGTGAGGTCGCCGTGGCAGGTGCCGCACATGGCGTCGGCCGGGTCTCCGGTAATCGACTTGCCGGTCGCGGCCGGGGTGCGCGGGTCGCCCTTGACGCCGTGCTTGGTCTTGGCGATGGCATAGAAGCCTTCGTGGCACTCGACGCAGGGTTTGGTCTCGCCGGTCTCTGCGCGTGAGCGCGTGGCGCCGGCGCCATCTTTCTCCGCCGTCTGAGCGCTTGCCGCGAGCGGCAATCCGACGGTCACCAGTGTTGCCAGACCGGCGAGGAAGATGCGGCTTGTTTCGATGAGTTTTTTCATGGGTCTCGTTCCGACGATGCCTTCGATCGTTCCGCGGGTTTGCCAGAAAATTTGCCGATTGAACCCAAGGTTCCCCGTCAAATCCTGATAGTTCACATCACTAAAACGCTATTTGATATTGATTCAAACAGAGTTTTTGTGAATTTACAAGCACAACAGGCAATTCGTGCCAGTTTCAAGCGACCCAGTTTGTTGGGTTTTTGCAACACGCAGGCGATCCCCGAGTGCGTCTTTTGGGGTGAGTAGAAAGTTATTTATGAACATTGGGTTATGCAAGATAGTTTGTGTCTTGCATGAGGTAATGCGCGTGGCATGTGAAAAACGAAGCCCAACCCCCAGGGGGTCGGGCTCTTGAGGACGGTGTGTGGGGCAGGGGGCCGGCCGGTCCCCTGCAGGCATGAGACTACTTGGCGCGAGTCGCCACGTAGTCCGAAACGATCTTGACTTCCTTGGGATTGAGATCGTCGGTGACGCCTTCTTCCTTGTGCGTCTTGTTCTTGGTCAGCCGCAGGGTGACGCACTCCCAGTCGCCCTTGTACTTTTCCTGGATGTTCTTCATCGGCGGGCCGGTTTTCTTCTGCACGTAGGCATGGCACTGCGGGCAGCCGACCCGCTCGATGATGGCCTTGGCCGCGTTCTCGTCCACCGTTCCGATCGGCGCTCCCGTCGGCGCCGGGCAGGGCGGGAGGTCGGAGCCGTCGCGATAGCCGAGCTTCTTCTTGCCGCCGGCCGGAGCCGGCTCGGCCTTGGCCGCCACTTCAGGTTTTGCCGCCGCAGGTTCGGGCTTCTTGGCGGCCTGGGCTTCCGCGTCCTTCTTTGCCTTGGCCTCGGCGTCCCTCTTGGCCTTGGCTTCGGCTTCGCGCTTGGCCAAGGCTTCGGCGTCCCGCTTTGCCTTCGCTTCGGCCTCGAGGCGGGCCTTTTCCTCAGCCTCGCGCTTTGCCGCGGCCTGCGCCTGCGCTTCGGCGTCCCTCTTGGCTTTCGCTTCGGCCTCGAGGCGGGCCTTTTCCTCGGCCTCGCGTTTTGCCGCGGCCTTGGCCTCCGCCTCACGCTTTGCCTGCGCTTCAGCCTCGCGCTTGGCACGGTCTTCGTTTTCGCGCTTTATCGCTTCCAGCGCCGCGGTGTCCTTGCGCTCCCTGGCGGCGGCCTCGCGCTTTGCCAGTTCTTCCTTCTCCTGCTTCGCCTTGGTCTCGGCTTCAGCCCTGGCTGTCGCTTCGGCCTCCCTCTTTGCCAGTGCTTTGGCCTCGGCTTCCGCTTTGGCTTTGGCCTCGGCTTCCTTTTTCGCCAATGCCCTGGCTTCGGCTTCCGCCTTGGCTTTGGCCTGTGCTTCCTTTTTCGCGAGCGCCCTGGCTTCGGCTTCCTCCTTGGCTTTGGCTTGCGCCTCCTTTTTCGCGAGAGCCCTGGCTTCGGCTTCCGTCTTGGCTTTCGCTGCTGCTTCCTTTTTCACATCAGGGTTTGCCTCGGTAGCCGCCTTTGCCTTGGCGTCCGCGTCTTTCTTGGCCTGGGCTTTCGCTTCGGCGGCCGCCTTGGCCTTGGCATCGGCATCCTTCTTGGCCTGGACTTTCGCCTCGGCCGCCGCCTTGGCCTTGGCGTCGGCCTCTTCCTTGGCCTTGGCCGCGGCGAGGCGCTTGGCTTCCGGACTGCCGGGTTTGGGTGTCGCGGCTTCGGCCGCCGCCTGCTCCTCGAAGGTGCTCGCCGCCAACCATTCCGACATGGCACGAATCTCGTCCGCGGTGGCGCCCCTCAGTTCGCCTGCATGAGCGGCCGCGCCGGAGATCGCCGCGGACGTTTTGGTCGGATTGCCCTTCAGCGTGCCGCGCATGGCCTTCACCGAGGGCGCGACGCCGCGCGCTTCGAAGAAGTGGCACTGCGAACACTGCTTCTGGTCGAACAGCACGCGCCCGCGCGAGGCCGAGGGCGTGGTGCTTTGGGACAGGGCGCCGGCCGCGAAAAGCGTGCCGGAGGCGAGCACGGCCAGGCGCAGGGATGTCGGAATTGCGGCTCTCATGTGTCTGTCTCAGCTGCCCTGCTTGTTGAAGAATTCCATGGCCTTGATCAGGCTGCGGCGCATGCGGTTGAAGGATGAACTCAGGTTGGCCACCTCGTCGCTGCCGCTTTCGTTGAACTCGCCAATCTCGAAATTGCCCCGGCTGATTTCCTCCGCGATGGTCGCCATTTCGCCGAGCCGGTTGATGATCAGGCCGGATAGCATGATGTTGAGCAGGATGAACACGGAGACAAAGACGCCGGTAAGCGTGAACATGAAGGTCTTGAACATCCGATTGGCATTGCTGACGGGCACCGACATGGGAACCATGACGATCTGGGCGCCGACGATTTCCTTGAGCTTCCAGCCATAACCGTTGTCGCCATAGACCTTGAACATCTGCGGCGGGGCCTTTTCCGGCGAGGTGTGGCAACCGAGGCAGCCGGACTGCTTGATCTGGATCGGTCGCGCCAGGTAGAGGTAGGGACCTTTCGCGGTTTCGCGGATGCCCCACTCTTCCTGCTTGGTGGTGTCGCCGCGGAAGGTGTTGATGACGCGAGCTTCCCAGTCGGCCGGTCGGTGCTTGACGTTGGTCGGGTTCAGTGCGACTTCGCGGTAGCCGTATTCCGGGTAACGCTTCTGCACGGCCTCCATGACCTTGTTGGCGGCGTAGGCGGGGACGCCCATCATCAGCATCTCTTCCTCGTCCGAGGTTTCGCGGAGGTTGGGGCCGACCTCGTTGACCGCCCAGGTGCGGGCGGAGAGGATGGTTTCCATCAGTACGCCGGCGTTCGACAGCACTTCGTCGCGGGCGTTCTCGGTCAGCTGCTTGTAGGAGAAATAGCCGGATACCGCCAGCGCCAGGCCGAACACCAGCAACAGCATCAAATTGAACTTTCCCCTCAGCTTCATGCGAGTCTCCGCTAGATTTTCGGCGCAAAGGATAGCACGCGGCTTCGCGCATGCTTTGCGTGTGCGTCAAGCTTTGCCGCCATCCGGCGCCGATGTATACAGTAATATAGGTAAAGATTGAAATAGTCGTGCCGTTGATATTTTTCGACCGGGCGTAGATGGCCCGGTTCCCATTCGAGGAGAGCAAAGGCATCGTGTCGCAGGTCAGTGCCCCGGTTTCAACTACTGTGATTGCCAGCGACATCGCCGGCGCTGCGGCCTTTGGCCAGGCGGCGCTGGCAGCCTTCGAAAGCATTCTCGCAACGGCACGCGGCATTGGATTCCTGACCCAGGATCCGGGCCGCCCCAATCTGACACTGACCCTCGCGCCCGACCAGGACCCCGGGCCGGCGCTGGAATCCCTGGCCAAGGCCGCCGCGGGTTTTGACGCGACGGCGAGTCCGCTGCGCCTGCGCAGCATGGTACATTTCGGTGTCGTCTTTCGTACCGAATCCCAGGAAGGCGTCAGTTATGTGGGTTCGGCGATCCGCTCCACCCAGAGCGCCTTGCGGCGTGCCCCCCCCACCGGCGGATTTCTCGCAACGGCGGATTTTGCCGCCCACGCCGCCAAGCGGGGCGGACTGCCTTTCGGTCTGCAGCCGTTTGCCGAGGGCGCAACAGTCGATGGCATGTGCCAGATCGTTTTCGGCGGGGCGCCGATGGCGAATGCAGCCGCCAGCTCCAGCGGCGGTGTCGATGCCCCATTCCTTGACTTCGTCAAGCGCCGGCTCGCCGAAGAGATCGGCCCTTTCGCCAATGCCCTGGTGGACCGGGCTGCCCGCGGCATCACGGTGCCGAATCAGGTGCTGGCGGCGCTGGGGCGCGAAATCGAAAACCCGGCGGCGCGCAAAAAGTTCGAGGATGACTTGCTGCGTTTCGTGAAATCGCGGGCCTGAGGCCGATAGAATCCGGTTTCGGTCATTCGGGAAATCTCGCCATGGGTTTTTTCAGCAAGCTGCTGAACCAGTCGCAACCGGCTGCGTGCGTCCTTCCGGAGACGCATGCCGTGGTGCGCCAGATCGTCGGCGTGCTTGGCTACGACGTCGTGGCCACGCCCGACTATGGCGCGCGCCTGGCGCCCGCGCTCAACTTTGCGGTCGAGTACTACGACAAGCAGATCGCGCAGATTCCCGGCCCGCTCGACATTTCGGCCGCGCACTACATGCACCACCCGCTGGTCCACGCCCTGTTTCCGGCGCGCCAGGAGATCGCCCACGGCATCGGGCGCAGCGTCGACGTCAAGCAGCCGCTGGCTTTTCTCGCCGGCGCCGACCAGCCGGAGGTATTTGCCCTGTTGGGGGTCCGGCGCCGCAAACTCCCCGGCGGTTCGGTGGATCCCGTGTTCAGCGACCACACGCTGCGCTGCCTTGCCGCCACGGAATCCGGTGCGCGCCAGGGCCTGCGCACGGCGGCATTGACGCGCCTGGTCGCCGCCTATGGCGAGCATCTCGAAAAGCTGCGCAAGCACGATAAGCTCCCGCGCGCCTCATGGAACATAGAGAATCGAACCGACCTTGCCGCGGCGGACGCTGACAGGAACGCCATGGCCATCGCCGGCGAGGAACTGCGAGCGGAGAATCTGCTGCGCGGCATGGTGGCCTGGCTGCAGCGCCCCGGCGAGCATCTGCAGGTCCTCGCCGAATCACGCGCGCCCGCTGCGGATGCCGTGCAGCAGATCGAGGCGCTGCCGGAGTTGGGGGTCCGCGACCGCCGCCACTGGCTGGTCTGCTTCGTGCGCTTCCCGACGGCCGAGGGTGTCGCGGCCATGCACAACGAACAGGGCCAGCACCGCTACATACGGATTTGAACCCGTGGCGGGGCGTTAGCCGTCGGTTTCCACCAGGGCGGCTTCCGGGGTAAGGATGCGGAACAGTCCGCGCAAGCGGTCGCGCCGTGCCAGTCTCAGCAGCGCCTTGTCCGCCGTGACCAGCAGGTCGGCCCGGCCGTCGCGCGCCAGTTCGAGAAACTTCTGGTCGTCGCGATCCTTGCAGCGCGGCAGGCCGGCGCTGTTCGCGTCGGCGGCCGGCGCGATTATTCGCCGCGCGGTGCTTGCGTAGGCCGAGAGTGCGAGAGCCTGTTGCTCCGCTGTCAGGGCGAACAAGGGGTAGCCCAGCACGCGGCGGAATTCCTCGAAGCAGGCATCGCTGGTCAGCGCCAGCCATCCGCCCCGCTCTATCCTGCCCCGCAGCGGCGCGAAGCGGCTGTCGGCGAAGACGTAGAGCGATACGAGGACGTTGGTGTCGAGCACCACGCGGCGCTGGCGGTCAGGAAACGCAACGGGCGCGGAGCCTTGCGACCCCGCGCCCATTGCATTGGCTCCGGGAAGGTCCCCGACGGGGACGCTTTCCGGATCTGGCATCACTTCTTGGACTTCGGCGCGTCGAGGCGGAACTTGACGAAGGAACCGGGCGCATCTTCCAGCGCCTTGAATTTGCCCTTCGCCGGGTCGCGCGCGGGAACCTTGTCGTCGTTGAGCTTCGTGATCCACTTCTGCCAGTCGGTCCACCAGGAGCCCTCGTTCTGCTTGGCGCTGGCGAACCACTCGTCGGGCGTTTCGGGACGCGCATCGTTGGTCCAGAAGCCGTATTTGTTGGCCGATGGCGGATTGACGATGCCGGCGATGTGGCCGGAGCCGCCGAGGACGAAGCGCACCGGCCCGCCCAGTGCCTTGGAACCAAGGTACACGCTGCGCCACGGGGCGATGTGGTCCTCGATCGTGGAAATGAAGTAACAGGGCGTCTTGACCTTGCTGATGTCGATCGGCGTGTCGAGCAGGGTGATGCCGCCCGGTTCGCGCAGCCTGTTGTTGAGGTACATGTTGCGCAGGTAGTAGCTGTGCATCTTGTACGGCATGCGCGTGGAATCGGAGTTCCAGTAGAGCAGGTCGAAGGGGAAGGGCTCCTTGCCCATCAGGTAGTTGTTGACCACGAAGGTCCAGATCAGGTCGTTGGAGCGCAGCATGTTGAAGGTCGTGCTCATCTCCGAGCCTTCCAGGT
>JALHNN010000114.1:4736-7577 GCA_022843505.1 Sulfuritalea sp. | reverse complement strand
ATAGTGATTTTCGCCGTGCTGGGCGGCGCCATCCTCGGCAGCCTGGGGGTGATCGCCGGCATCTGGGCGGAGAAGTTCGACCAGCTCGCGGCCTTCCAGAACTTCCTGATCATGCCACTGACCTTTCTTTCCGGCGTGTTCTACTCGGTGCATTCGCTGCCGCCTTTCTGGCTTCAGCTATCGCACTGGAATCCGATCTTCTACATGATCGACGGCTTCCGCCATGGCTTCTTCGGGGTTTCCGACACCTCGCCCTGGTTGAGCCTTGCTGTTGTCGGCGCCTGTTTCGCCATACTCACCGTCTTTACTCTCAATCTGCTCAAGAGCGGCTACAAGCTGCGTGCCTGAGGAGGCCACCATGCTGGACCCCAAACAAATTGAATCCTGGATCGCTGCCGAACTGCCTTGCGAGCATCTTTCCGTCGATGGCGACGGTCATCATTTCGCCGCGGTGATCGTCAGCGGCGAGTTCGCCGGCCTCAATCGCGTCAGGCGCCAGCAGCGCGTCAATGCCATTCTCAAGCCGCGTTTCGATAGCGGCGAACTGCACGCCCTGTCCATGCAGACCCTGACCCCGGAGGAATGGAAGGCGAATGGATAAGCTGCTGATCGCGGGAGGCGTCCCGCTCTCCGGTGAAATCGCCATCTCCGGCGCGAAGAATGCGGCCCTGCCGCTGTTATGCGCTGCGCTGTTGACCAAGGATCCGGTCACGCTCACCAACGTGCCCCACCTCAACGACATCGGCACCATGCTCAAGCTGCTGGCGCAGATGGGCGTCAAGGTGGCGCGCGAGAAGGGCAAAGTCGGCGCCGGTGATACGGTGACACTGGATGCCTCCGGGCTGGACAATGCCGTCGCACCCTACGAGATGGTCAAGACCATGCGCGCCTCGATCCTGGTCCTGGGACCCCTGCTGGCGCGCACCGGCGAAGCGCGGGTATCGCTCCCCGGCGGCTGCGCCATCGGCGCGCGTCCGGTCGACCAGCACATCAAGGGCCTCACGGCGATGGGTGCGGAGATCTCCGTCGAGCAGGGGTATGTCCACGCCAAGGCCGCGCGTCTCAAGGGTGCCCGGTTGTTCACCGACATGGTCACCGTCACCGGCACCGAGAACCTGATGATGGCCGCCTGCCTGGCGCAGGGCGAAACGGTGATCGAGAACGCCGCGCGCGAGCCGGAGGTGGTCGATCTGGCGAATTGCCTTGTCGCCATGGGCGCGCGCATTTCGGGCGCCGGCGGCGACGTGATCCGCATCCAGGGCGTCGAGGCGCTGCACGGTGCCACGCACCGGATCATGCCCGATCGCATCGAAACCGGTACTTATCTTTGCGCGGCCGCCGCCACGGGCGGCGAAGTGCGCCTGACGGGAACCTCGTCTGCCTATCTCGATGCCGTGATCGACAAACTGATGGACACGGGTTGCGAAGTGTTCTCCGAACGCGACGCGTTACGCCTCAAGGCCCCCGCACGACTGACGGCCGTGAGCATACGCACCGCACCCTATCCAGCCTTCCCGACCGACATGCAGGCGCAGTTCATGGCCATCAACGCCGTGGCAGACGGTACGGCGGTGATCCGCGAGACCATCTTCGAGAATCGCTTCATGCATGCCGTGGAATTGATCCGGCTCGGCGCCGATATCTGCATCGACGGCAACACCGCTTTCGTCAAGGGGGTAGCCAAGCTCGACGGCGCCACGGTGATGGCCACCGATTTGCGCGCCTCGGCCAGCCTGGTGATCGCCGGCCTGGTTGCCCAGGGCGAGACCCTGATCGAGCGCATCTACCACCTTGATCGCGGCTACGAAGGCCTGGAGCAGAAGCTTGCGGCGCTGGGCGCGCACGTGCAACGGGTTAAGTAGGCCTTCCTCCCGCGTCCCCTTCCCGAGGAAGGGGCGACTCGGGCTCGCGGGCGATGCCCGCTCGAATAGAATATTGCCATGAGCGGAATCACGATAGCCCTGTCCAAGGGCCGTATCTTCGAGGAAACCCTGCCCCTGCTGGCGGCGGCCGGCATCGTGCCGGCCGAGGATCCGGAAAAGTCGCGCAAGCTGATCATCCCGACCAGCCGCGAAGACGTCCGGGTGGTCATCGTGCGCGCCTCCGACGTGCCCACGTATGTGCAATACGGCGCCGCCGATCTCGGCATCGCGGGCAAGGATGTGCTTCTCGAACATGGCGGGGCCGGGCTCTACCAGCCGCTGGACCTGAACATCGCGCGCTGCCGCATGTGTGTGGCGGCACCGGTCGGCTTCGACTACGCCGCCGCGGTGCGCCGCGGCGCGCGCCTGCGCATCGCCACCAAGTACATCGCCGTGGCGCGCGAGCACTTCGCCGCCAAGGGCGTGCATGTCGATCTGATCAAGCTCTACGGTTCGATGGAGCTGGCCCCGCTGGCCGGGCTGGCCGAGGCCATCGTCGACCTGGTATCGAGCGGCGCGACGCTGAAGGCCAACCAGCTGGTCGAAGTCGAGGAGATCATGCCGATCTCCTCGCGCCTGATTGCCAACCAGGCGTCGTTGAAAATCAAGCGTGAGCTGTTGCAGCCTGTGATATCGGCAATCGAAGGCGCAATCAAATGATTCGCCGTCTCTCCAGCGCCGACTCCGGCTTTGCGGCGACGCTCGACGCGCTGCTGCATTTCGACAACTCGACCGACGAGGCGATCGAGCGCACGGTGGCGGAAATCCTCGCCCGGGTGCGTGTCGAAGGCGACCCGGCGGTGCTGGATTTCACGCGCCGCTTCGACAAGCTCGACATCGGCAGCATGGCCGAACTGGAATTGCCGCGCGCGGAACTGCGCCATGCCCTCGATCGCCTGCCGCCGGCGCAGCGCAAGGC
>JALHNN010000114.1:0-4726 GCA_022843505.1 Sulfuritalea sp. | reverse complement strand
GGAAGCCGCCGCACAGCGCGTCACCAGCTACCACGAGCGGCAAAGGGCCGAATCCTGGAGCTTTACCGAGGCCGACGGCACGCGGCTGGGTCAGAAGGTAACGCCGCTGGACCGCGTCGGCCTCTATGTGCCCGGCGGCAAGGCGGCCTACCCGAGTTCGGTATTGATGAACGCGCTGCCGGCCAAGGTCGCCGGTGTCGGCGAACTGATCATGGTGGTGCCGACGCCGCGCGGCGAAAAGAATGCGCTGGTGCTGGCCGCTGCCTGCCTGTCCGGCGTCGATCGCGTATTCACCATCGGTGGTGCCCAGGCTGTCGCGGCGCTGGCCTATGGCACGCAGACCGTGCCCCAGGTGGACAAGATCGTCGGTCCCGGCAATGCCTATGTCGCCGCTGCCAAGCGCCGCGTCTTCGGCACCGTCGGCATCGACATGGTGGCCGGGCCCTCGGAGGTGCTCATCATCGCCGACGCCACGGCGAATCCGGATTGGGTGGCGATCGACCTGTTTGCACAGGCGGAGCACGACGAGCTTGCGCAGTCCATCCTGCTCTGCCCGGATGCCGGCTTCATCGCCCGGGTGGCTGCCAGCATCGAGCGCCTGCTGCCGACCATGCCGCGTCGTGAAGTCATCGCTGCCTCGCTCAAGGGCCGCGGGGCCCTGATCCACGTCGCCAGCTTCGACGAGGCCTGCGAAATCGCCAACCGCATCGCCCCCGAGCACCTCGAGCTGTCCGTCGCCGATCCGGCACGGCTGATGGAAAAGATCCGCCATGCCGGCGCGATCTTCATGGGGCACTACGCTTCCGAGTCCCTGGGAGACTACTGCGCCGGTCCCAACCACGTCCTGCCGACCTCGCGCAGCGCACGCTTTTCCTCGCCACTGGGCGTCTATGACTTCCAGAAGCGCTCCAGCATCATCGAGGTCTCGGCCGCCGGTGCCCGGACGCTGGGCCCGATCGCGGCGACCCTGGCCCATGGCGAAGGCCTGACGGCCCATGCCAATGCGGCAGAGTTCCGGCTGAAGTAGCCCCCGAGGCACGGGCTTTCCCCGCCGTGCCGCCAGCGCCGACTTTCACCGTGGCCGCGAGCTAGCTGCCGACGATGTCCTTCAAAGTAGACACCAGTGCCGCACATTGCTCGTCGGTGCCGACGGTGATGCGCAGGTGCTGGTCGATGCGGGGCAGCTTGAAATGGCGCACGATGATGCTGCGCTGGCGCAGCGCCAGTGCCGTTTGCGAGGCATCATGCTGCGGATGGCGGGCGAAGACGAAGTTGGCGGCCGAGGGGATCACTTCGTAGCCCAGCATTTCGAGATCGGCCACGAGTTTTTCCCGCGTGGCGATCACAGCCTTGCGCGTGCGCTCGAAGTGCTCGTGGTCCTCGATGGCGGCGACGGCGCCGGCGATGGCTAGTCGGTCCAGCGGATAGGAGTTGAAGCTGTTCTTGATCCGCTCCAGCGCCTCGATCAGGTCGGCGTGCCCGATCGCGAAGCCGACCCGCAGGCCCGCCAGCGAGCGCGACTTGGACAGGGTGTGCACCACCAGCAGGTTCGGGTAGCGCGCGGTCAGCGGAACCGCGCTTTCGCCGCCGAAATCGACATAGGCTTCGTCGATCACCACGGGGGAATCCGGGTTGGCCTGCAGCAGGGCTTCGATGTCCGCCAACGGCAGGAGGCGGCCCGTCGGGGCATTCGGGTTGGGGAAGATGATGCCGCCGCATTTTTCACCCTTGGGGCGTGCGAAATCGGCGACGCGGATCGAGAAGTCGTCGCGAAGCGGCACGGTTTGGTAGTCGATCTGGTAGAGCCCGCAGTAGACCGGATAGAAACTGTAGGTGATGTCGGGAAACAGGATGGGGCCCGGGTGCTTGAGCAGTCCGAGGAAGGCATGGGCGAGTACCTCGTCCGAGCCGTTGCCAACAAAGACATTGCGCGCCTCGACACCATGGTATCGGGCGATCGCCAGCTTGAGCTGTTCGGCGTTGGGGTCGGGGTAGAGCTTCAGCGATTCGCCGGTGGCGGCGCTGATCGCTTCGAGTGCGCGTGGCGAGGGGCCGTAGGGATTCTCGTTGGTGTTGAGTTTGACGAGATTGGCGAGCTTCGGTTGCTCGCCCGGCACATAGGGCGTCAAGCCCTTGACGACATCGCTCCAGAAACGGCTCATGACTAGGCGTTTGGGTACAGTGACAGGGTGAATGGCGGGGCGCCGTGGCGTGCGCGGAACTAGGCCGATGGTATCATGCGGGCCTCTACCCCTCGCTTGATCCCTACGGCCATGCGGCAAGCTGAAGTCACGCGCAACACCTTGGAAACCAAGATACGCGTCGTCGTCGATCTCGACGGCACGGGCGTATCCAGGCTTTCCACCGGAATCGGCTTTTTCGACCACATGCTGGACCAGATCGCGCGCCACGGCATGATCGACCTCAGCATCGAGGCCAAGGGCGATCTGCACATCGATGCCCATCACACCATCGAGGATGTCGGCATTACGCTCGGCCAGGCCCTGGCCAAGGCCCTCGGCGACAAAAAGGGCCTGCGCCGTTACGGCCACGCCTATGTGCCGCTCGACGAAGCCCTGTCGCGAGTCGTGGTCGACCTGTCCGGTCGGCCGGGACTGGTGTTCAACGTGCCTTTTACGCGGGCGACGATCGGCGAGTTCGACGTCGACCTGGTGCGCGAGTTCTTCCAGGGACTGGTGAATCACGCTGCGATCACGGTGCACATCGACGCCCTGCGCGGCGACAACTCGCACCACCAGGCCGAAACCGTGTTCAAGGCCTTTGCCCGGGCGCTGCGCATGGCGGTGGAAGCCGATGCGCGCGCGGCGGGTTCGATTCCCTCGACCAAGGGCGCACTCTGAGCCTTTCGCCATGAACACGGTAGTCGTCGTCGATTACGGCATGGGCAACCTGCGCTCGGTGGCCAAGGCCATCGAGCATGTTGCCCCCGAGGCAGCGGTCCGTGTCAGCTCCGACGCCTCCGCGATAGCGGCTGCCGATCGCGTCGTCGTCCCCGGTCAGGGGGCGATGCCCGACTGCATGCGCGAGCTCGCCGGGCGCGGGCTGCGCGAGGCCGTGGTCCGTGCGGCCGCGGAAAAGCCGTTTCTGGGGATTTGCGTCGGATTGCAGATGTTGTTCGGCCATGCCGAAGAAGGCGACGTCATGGGCCTGGAAATCCTCGCCGGGCGGGTGCCGCGTTTTCCCGATGGGGCCATGAAGGCCGCCGACGGATCCCGTCTCAAGGTGCCGCACATGGGCTGGAACCGGGTGCATCAAGCGGAAGCCCACCCGCTGTGGCAGGGCGTAGAAGACGACACGCGGTTCTATTTCGTCCATAGCTACTATGTCGAACCGCAGGATCCCGCCCTGATCGCGGGATCGACCGCCTACGGCATCCCCTTTACCAGCGCGGTTGCCCGCGATAACATCTTCGCCGTCCAGTTTCATCCGGAAAAGAGCGCCCAGGCCGGTCTTCGCCTGCTGGGCAATTTCATGCGCTGGAATCCCTGATACCTTGCCGCCCCGGCATCCTGCCCTGCTTACAATCCCATGCTGCTGATACCCGCTATCGATCTCAAGGATGGCCACTGCGTCCGCCTCAAACAGGGCGCCATGGAAGACGCCACGGTGTTTTCCGAAGATCCGGCTGCCATGGCCAGGCACTGGATAGACAAGGGTGCGCGCCGCCTGCACCTGGTCGACCTCAACGGTGCCTTTGCCGGCAAGCCGAAGAACGAAGCGGCGATCAAGGCCATCCTCAAGGAAGTGGGCGACGAGATTCCAGTGCAGCTCGGCGGCGGCATCCGCGATCTGGACACCATCGAGCGCTGCCTCGACGACGGGCTCAGCTACGTCATCATCGGCACCGCGGCAGTCAAGAATCCCGGCTTCCTGCACGATGCCTGCGGCGCCTTTCCCGGACACATCATCGTCGGACTGGATGCTCGCGAGGGCAAGGTCGCCGTGGACGGCTGGTCGAAGATGACCGGACACGACGTGATCGATCTGGCGAGGAAGTTCGAGGACTACGGCGTCGAAGCCGTGATTTATACCGATATCGGGCGCGACGGCATGATGACCGGCGTGAATATCGAAGCCACGGTCAAGCTGGCCCAGGCGCTGCGCATTCCCGTGATCGCCAGCGGCGGGATCGCCAGCATGAAGGACGTCAAGGCCCTTTGCGCGGTACAGGGCGAGGGCATCATCGGCGCCATCACCGGGCGTGCCATCTACGAGGGCACGCTGGATTTCAAGAAGGCCCAGGCCGAAGCCGACAAGTCCAGGAAGGCTCCAGCAGCCTGAGCGGCTGGCCCATGCTCGCCAAGCGCATCATTCCCTGTCTGGATGTCAATGCCGGCCGCGTGGTCAAGGGCGTGAATTTCGTCGAGCTGCGCGATGCCGGCGATCCGGTGGAGATCGCCAGGCGCTACGACGATCAGGGCGCCGACGAGATCACCTTCCTCGACATCACCGCCAGCTCCGACAACCGCGACATCATCCTGCACATCGTCGAGGCTTGCGCCGAACAGGTGTTCATTCCCCTTACCGTCGGCGGCGGTGTACGCAAGGTCGATGATGTGCGGCGACTGCTGAATGCCGGTGCCGACAAGGTCAGCATGAACACCGCCGCGGTACAGAATCCGCAACTGGTGGCCGAGGCCTCGGGCAAGGTCGGCAGCCAGTGCATCGTGGTGGCCATCGATGCCAAGCAGACTTCGCCGGGGAA
>JALHNN010000113.1 GCA_022843505.1 Sulfuritalea sp. | reverse complement strand
AGGCTCAAGCGACTTCCCGTCCGGACTTTCTCGATCAACTCCTCGACATGGCTATCGACTTTAAGTTTTTCCTGCGCGTAGACATCAGGGTAGGCACTGGCATATACGTTGATCGGATCACGCATAGCATAGTCTGCTATCTCCTCCTTGTTTCTGCAGTCATCATTCTTCGAATGCGAACAAAGTCGATAGGCATCGAGAATCAGAGCGACCGGCCCCCCGGATCGACGAACCTGTTTGATTGCAGCAATCGACTTCTCGACAAGTGAATCCCAATCCGATAGACCTCCCTCAAAGACAGCTATGTCGAACGCCTTGAATCTATCCTTGATGCTTCCGGCCAGCGTATCTGCCTTCGGAGTTGATTGGGCATACCGGTTATCCTCGACAACAACCAGCAAAGGAACCTGCCATTTGCTTGCTATGTTTAGTGTTTCGTAGACCGCCCCTTGCCCAAGGGTACCGTCACCAATGAATACCACCCCGATATTGCGGGTCTTTTTCAGCTTTTCCGCCAGTGCGCGACCAGCTGCAACCGGAACAATCCCGCCCTGGATTCCATTGGAATAGAATCGATCCTTCACGAAGAGATGCTGACTTCCCCCGACACCACCACACACTCCCTCAGCGTAGCCCATTAACTCAGCTACTAGTCCTTTCACATCGGACGTCAATGCTAGAAAGTGTCCATGGCATCTGTGGTTCGAAAAAACAAAGTCACCCTGACTCAGATTTCCGCAAACAGCGATGCCGCTCAACTCTTGCCCAATGCAGGCATGAATCGTCCCGTTCAACTCACCCGTCTCGTAAAGCGAAAACAGGTGTTCTTCAACGCTCCGCACAAGAATCGCGTCTGCAATATGCTTCGGAATCATCTTCCCGGAACCAGTAGTGAATCAGTCATAAAGTCGGATTTGATCCACGACTCACGGTCTGCACTATTGCTTGTGAACATTGTGCATTCGCTTTCACTTGCTGATCGCCTCATTCAGGATTTCCAGGATTTTGGGCGTGCTCAACATCAGCGGCAGTTGTTCAATTTGAATCTCGATATTGAACTCCTTCTCAAACGCCAGAATGAGGTTCAGCAGACGCAGTGAATCCCACGACTCAATCGTATCCGGAGTGGAATCCATCGTTATCTTGTCAGGTTCAACGCCAAATACTTCAGCCATGATCGATTGCACGTCGGAAAAGCTAGCGGTCTTCATAACAATTCCCTAAAGCTCGCATTCATTGCAGAGATTCATTTCCGGCCGCCTCTTGTCCATGAACTCGACGAACTGGGTTCGCTGCATCCCGGCAGCGATTTCGCTGAACTTCAGGGATGCGAGGTTTCCGAAAACGCCGGCTCGCGGATGGGCACAGCAAGGCACAACCGTTCCGTCGACATCGACAAAGAGGCTAGGGTTTCTCAGATGAGAGCAGACCCCCTGCCCCATTCGCAACTCGTGCCCGGATCTGTTTTCGGGAGCCCCGGGAAGGTTGTAGCGCGGCCTGAACTCTGGAGTCCAGCCTCGCGGAAGGAGCACCGAATTCCAGCGCTCCTCATCCTCCTTGGACTGGACAACTGTCCGCGTTTGCAGCACCACGTCGAGCTTGTTCTGAGCCTTGATGTTCGCGACCGTATCCAGAAAGCGCAGCAACTTCGTCCACTTGGACGGCGGCCGCATTTCCTCATACTGCTCCCTGGTACCGTCACCGTCGCAACTCACCGCGATCAGGTCGATGCTGTTGTTCTTGAGCGCCTGCTCAAGCTGCGGCATATTGGAACCCTGCGCATTGGTCGAGATCTCAACACGGCCGACGCGTACGTGTCCGGCACGGAACTCATCGACGACGTTCATCACTTCGAGCAGCTTTTTGTGCAGCAGCGGCTCACCAAAATTGAACAGCCGCAGCATCCCGATCCAATCGACATCGATGTTGTTCAGGCACCGCCTCAGCAGATCGGGTTCGATCATGGTGATCTTGCGTCCGTTGATGGCTTCCGGACATCCGACGCACTTAAGCTGACAACCACCGACAATGTCGATATGCACGCAGTGCAGATTTCGTTTCACCACTTCCGGATCCGGACTCGGATTGCGCGCCCGGCGCTGCTCCGCAAGCGCCACGTAGCGTTGCCTGATGTCCTCCCGCACTCCGCCAAGCAGCAGGCTCTGCTCATAGGCAACTTCCGCAACGCCGAGACGGCCCTTGGCTTCCTGAAGGCGTCCATACATATCCAGCGCCAGGACATAAACGTTTCGCGCCGACTCGTCGTTGGACCTGGCGACTTCAAGAATTGAGCCAGGCGACCCGAAAATGAACCCGAGGTGATACAAGGCCTCGTCAAGCCTACCCGTATTTTCGAGGATTCCAGCCAGGGCGCAGTGGGCGTGATTGAAGCGGGGCATTGCGTCCAAAGCCCTTCGGAAAGCCTGCTCCGCCCGCGAGGCGTCGCCCATGTTTCTGCACAGCACGCCAAGGTTTAGCCAGACCGCACCCGCAATCGCTGTCTGATTCCGTTCAAGCCAAGCAGAATAGAGAGCACACGCAAGCAAAGGATCGCGCACACTCCATTCGTTGGCTATGGTCATGACCTCGCCAGCAGAAAGCCCCTCGCTCGCAACCTTGCGAAATGCGTCTAGCACTTCCGCAAGTCGCAAAGCATTCGGTTGGTGAGTTGCATCATCGACAATGACTTTATGCATGATGGGCTTTCGTTAGCTCATGTCTCAGATGTGACCAATCCGGCACGCCCGATTTCCGCTATGAAGCAAGGTAAGCATACGCTGCCAATCGAGACTACCTGATCTTTCAGGAATCTGTTAAGCCAGTGCGGCAATAGTCCGCCCATGCATTCTCGAGTAACACTTCCAGCTCGCGCGTAAGGAGCGAAGGATCAAAGAGTGTGCATGTCGGTAGCGCTGCAGCCATCCTCTGCCTGATTGTTTCTCGGCGCTCCGCGTTTCTGCCCAGTTCAATCGCGAGGGCGACATAGGCGGCGGGAGTATCGCAGATCAAATCCGGCATGCCGGCTGCGATCGACAGACTGCCGCAAACGCGCGACGGGAAACCCCGACCCGCGAGCGTTACGATCGGCAAGCCCATGCGCAGAGCGTCAGATGCGGTCGTATGTGCGCCATAGGGAAACGTATCAAGAAAGACGTCGGCGTAGCAATGCAGGGAAAGGTACTCGCTGTTCGTGGTAAAAGGCAGGAAGACCAGACGTTCGGGCGCAATGCCGCGCCGCGCCGCCTCACCGCGCAGACGCTCGTCGGTATCCCCGGCGCTGCCGCGCAGCCACAGCACGCTACCCGGGACCTGACCCAGGATGCTCATCCAACGAGAAAAGACCTGTTCCGTAATCTTCACGGCGCCGTTGAAGCAGCAATAGACCGTCGCGCCCTCCGGCAATCCCAGCTCTGCACGCGACTTTGTCGGCGGCGGAACTGCATGCAGGCGTCCATTCGGCTGATAGCAGGGCAGGCGCAGCACGTTTTCATCGTAGAACGCCTCGTACTGTTCCGGAATGATGAACTCGTCGGCAATGATGTAGTCGTGAAAATCCGACCCGATGGTGCCAGGATAGCCCAGCCAGTTGACGATGATCGGTGCGGGCTTCAAGGCTAGCAGGCGCGTGCGCTGAAAGTTGGTATGGCCGTTAATGTCGAGCAGGATATCCACCCCGTCGCGAATCATCGTCGCCGCCGCAACCTTATCGGACATGGACCTGATGTCAGTCCAGTGATCAACATGAGCCATGATTTTTTGCTGCAACGAATCGTGTGTGCGCTCGCCGATGTTGTACACGCGGATTTCGAACCGCCGTCGATCGTGGCAACCGAATACATCTGTCATCAGATAGCCAATGGCATGATTGCACAGATCGGAGGACATATACCCAATGCGCAGTCGTTCCCGCTGCGGATTCGTCGGTGCCGGCCACGGACCCACAGTGCGAATGGGATCGTCCCGAAGTGCCTGCTCGACGTAATTGCGCCCCACGGTCCGCTGCAGTTCGGGGTCATCGACGAGCACCGCCGCTGAAAGGGGCGCCATCATCTGCCGCAAGTCGTCAATCTTCAGCCGGCCCAGGGGTTCAAGCACGGGCCAGATGCAACGGCTCTGGCGATTGTTGATCCAGTGCACGACCAGTTCCGCCTGCGTGGGATCGATCTCGATGGCCTCCTTGAGGGCAGCTTCCGCCTCCGCCGTCCCCCGCCGGATGCTTGCGATGTTTTTCAGGGCCAGGACCTTGTGGTCGATATTCGATCGACTGATCGCCGCCATACGCTCAGTCATCCTCCGCAAGACCGCAAGTGAGCCATCGACTTCGTCCATGCGCACCATGACGTTTGCCAGGTTCAGGTGCGCCGGATAAAAGTCAGGAGTGCTATCCACCACCTGCTGAAGGAACCCACGACCAGGTGCCAGATCACCCTGGGCAATCAATTGCGATCCGCAGTTGAACATAGCCGCGTATCGCAATGGGTGATCGGGGTTGCTCGACAGCCAGGACTTGTAAAGCTCCACCGCGAGGCCACCCTGTCCGGCTTTGGCAAGGGAATCAGCGATCGCGACCAAACCAAAGATATCCAGATCTTTGGCCTCGACTTTCCGGATTGCTTCTGAGTAAAGGCTAGCCGGCTCGTTCATGTTTCGCGCATTACAAGGATTTAGGTCGGTAAATCAGCACATTGCCCGTTCAATTACTACTTCGGCAGAATCCGACGAAACTAAAGATTTCCCGCAATTTACCGACATATACATGGTTCCGTGGTCGAGGAAAGCGCCGCTTTCCCGGTCCTCACGGTGGGTAGAGCCTCTTTCCCTGAAGTAGTATTCATCAATGGCAGCTGAGAACCAAGCCGCCGCCACGGCACGGCAAGGGCAATCCGGGCCCTCGGGCGGCTCCCCCCTGGTCAGGACGATATTCGAAATGAAGTCGGCCTGGGTGGCTGTTTTCGTCTTCAGCATGACGATCAACCTGCTGATGCTGGGTCCCACGGTGTACATGATGCAGGTGTCCGACCGGGTCATGACCAGCCGCAGCATGACAACGCTGATCGTGCTGAGCCTGCTGGCTTTGCTGATCTTCGTGGTCATGGGCATGCTGGAATGGGCGCGCTCGCGGGTCATGGTCCGCCTGGGGGTCCGCATCGACCGCCGCCTGGGCGCGAAGCTGCTTTCCTTGTCGCATCGCTTCGAGGTGGAAAAACTCGGCGACGGCCGGCGTTTTCTTTCCGATCTGACCCACCTGCGCAGCTTTCTGACCGGCCACGCGATATTCGCCGTGCTCGACGCTCCTTGGGTACCGATATTCATACTTGTCACCGTCATGCTGCACCCGCTGCTGGCCTGGGTCACACTTGCCGGCGCGATCGTGATGGTGATCCTTACCTACATCACCGAGCGCCTGATCAAGGCGCCGCTTGCCGACTCCAATAACAGCGCCGCAGAAACCTCCCGCTATGTCGCGATGAACATGCGGCACAACGAGATCATCGAGGCGATGGGAATGTTTCCCATGGTATTGCAGCGCTGGCAGGAAAAGCAGGACCGGCACCTGGTGCACCAGGCGGTTGCCAGCGACCGTGCCGGCTTCGTCCAGAGCATCACCAAGTTCGTCCGCATCACCAACCAGGCACTGGCGATGGGTGTCGGCGGCTACCTGTTTCTGACCACCGATGTCTCGCCGGCCATTATCTTCGCCGCTTCGCTGTTGTCGAGCCGCATTTCCGGGCCGATCGAACAGTTGACCGCCACCTGGTCGCAACTCGGCACGGTGCGCGATTCCTGGCTCCGTCTCGACGACGCCCTGCATTTCGAGGACCGCGAGTACTCCGGGATCAGCCTGCCGGCGCCGAAGGGCGAAGTCACGCTCGAAGGTGTGTTCGGGGGCCCGCCGGGCGTTGCGGCACCATTCGTGCAGAACGTGAATCTCAAGATTCCGGCCGGCGTCATCGTCGCGATCGTCGGTTCCAGCGCATCCGGCAAGTCCACGCTGGTTCGCCTCGTCACGGGAGTCTGGGCACCCCGGGTTGGCACGGTGCGGCTGGATGGCGCGGACCTCAGAACCTGGCGGCGCGAGCAGCTTGGTCCGTATATCGGCTACCTGCCGCAGGACGTCGAACTGTTCGAGGGCACGGTTGCGGAGAATATCGCACGCCTCGGACAACTCGACAGCGACCGCGTCATCGCGGCGGCACAGGCCGCCGGCGTGCACGAGATGGTGCTGCAAATGAAGGATGGCTACGGCACCCAGGTCGGACCTAATGGCGCCCAGCTTTCCGGTGGGCAGCGCCAGCGGGTGGCCCTGGCGCGCGCCATGTATGGCGACCCGCCCCTGCTGGTGCTCGACGAACCCAACGCGAACCTCGACGACGCCGGAGAGCTGGCGCTCGATACGGCGTTGCAGAAAGCAAAACAGCGCGGCCAGACCGTGATGATCGTCAGCCACCGACCGATCGCGATCAGAAATTGCGATCTGCTGCTGGTCATGCAGGAAGGCCAGGTTCTCCTGTACGGCCCGCGCGAACCCGTCATGGCCAAGCTTGCCGAGGCTGCCGCGGCGGCAAAATCATGAGTAGCAAGACCTCCTGGTGGCGACGCCTGTTCGGCGCAAATCCGGCCGCGGACGGCAATGTTGCCGGCTCGGCCACTGCCGCGGACCTGGATGAGCTCGACGATCCGCGCGGCGCCATGATCTTCGGCTACAGCGTGATCTTCTTCGGCGTCGTGCTCACCGTCCTCTGGGCGATATTCGCGCCGCTCGGCGAGGGCATCCCGGCGCCTGGCGTCGTCGTCGTCGAGTCCCATCGCAAGACCGTAGCCCACCTGACGGGAGGAACCATCGCGGTCGTCAATGTGCGCGAGAACCAGTCCGTCAAGCAAGGGGACGTCCTCCTCGAACTGGAATCGGTGCGTGCCCGCTCCACCCGGGATACCCTGCTCCACGAGTACATCGCCGCGGTTGCCCGCCAGTCGCGGCTAAATGCCGAACAGGCCGGATCGACCAGCCTGCAGTTTCCCGATGACATCCTCGTCTATGCAAGGCAGCTCGGACGCGAGGACCTGCTGCGCGCGCAGGAGCAGTTGTTCCGGGCCAGGCAGGATGCGCTCAAGGGGGAACTGGCGATACTCCAGGAGAACCTCGCGGCATCGCGGATCCAGGCAAGCGGCGCGCGCAACCAGCTGAGCGCCCGTCGCCAGCAGGCGGATTCGCTGCGCAAGGAACTCGAAAGCACGCGGCCGCTGGTGGCCGAGGGCTACACCCCGCGCAACCGCCTGCTTGAGCAGGAACGGCAGCTGGCGGAATTGAATAGCATCACCAGCGAACTCGAAGCCAGGATCGCCCGCGAGGGAAGTACCAGCGCCGAAATCCGCCTGCGCGAACTGCAGCGGCGCCAGGAATACCTCAAGGAAGTCGAGACCCAGGCCACCGAGACCCGCAAGGAAGCGGCAAACCTTGCCGAAAAGCTCAAGGAGGCCGAATCCGACCTCGAGCGCATGACCGTACGTGCCCCCATCTCCGGACAGGTGGTCGCCATGACCGCCCAGGCTCCTGGCGGTGTCATCGCGCCGAACAGCAA
>JALHNN010000112.1:6988-7602 GCA_022843505.1 Sulfuritalea sp. | reverse complement strand
GGTATCCTCAAGATCGAGCAGAACCAAGCGGCGATTGGAGCACATGGCCGTGTGCAGGCAGGAAGTCTCTGCGATGGTGAACAGGATCGTGTCGGCCTGTTGCCACACCGTTTCGAATCTCTCGAACATCACCTTGTCCGCGATTCCGTCGAATATTCCGGCGACCTCCTTGCGTCGGTCGGGATGCCCCTTGTAGATCACCGTGTAGCCGAGGCGCTTGAGCACGCCGACCAGCCTCAGCTCAAGGTCGAGACGGATCTTCGAATAGGCGCCCGCCTCGTCAAGGTATCGATGGGCATTCATTGGATAACCCATTAGCATTATTGTGCCCGGCTCGGCGGCCGGAGGGGTGTCTGCGAACCGATCGCGCAATCCGCCAAAGATTTGCGAGCCGGTCGAGCGAAACTCCACCGGGAATATCTTCTCGAGTCCCGCCATTGCATACTTCTTCGACACCGCGCAGGCTGCACTTTGCGTCGGCACGAGAAATTCGTCGAATTGACTTGGCTCGGCGAAGGCGAAGATCTTGTAGTGCAACAGATTGATGTAATTGCCGTGCGACACCCCACTGACCTTCGCTCCACGAGATCGGGCAGCAAAGGCGAAGACCTTTG
>JALHNN010000112.1:0-6978 GCA_022843505.1 Sulfuritalea sp. | reverse complement strand
CAAGCGGCGATGCGACGTCGGTCATCACGATCTCGCGCGGCCAGCGTCCCCTCGCGGCGAGAAGCGCGTATATCGCGCCCAGGTCGTCCAGCCTGCGGCGCCAGCCCTGCGCCAGCCTATCGACGTCAATGTTGACTCCGAAATCGCGCGCTGGCGTAGCGATCGATTCGAGGAATCGGCCCACCGGCTCGCCGAGCGCCCCCGCCCACGTTGGCGGCATGCCGGTTGCCGGCGCAAGAAATTCCTCCAGATACATTTCGCGGGAAAGGATTCCGCGTCGGCGGAGATACTCCTTCTTCAGCGTGGTCATCGTACCGATGCCCACGACATCGCCGAGCTCTACCGAAGCACCGGCGTGCCGCAGTGTCCCCAGCGCAAACGCCCCGGTCTTTGCAATGGAACGGAATCGCAGCCAGAGCCTGTTGCCGACGTTTGCGCGCTCGCCAATCAGCCGCGAATAGCAACCGGGGTTGCCATCCCAGTCCAAGGTACATTCGCCCGGCTCCCCACAGGCCAATCTTGACGCCTCAGCGGCCCGGTGGATTCGTTGCAGCAGTTCGCCGACGAACCTGAAGTCGCAGATCAGAAGCTCCCTTTGCCTTGGCCCGCAGGAAAGCAGGGCTTCGCGCAGCAAGTCCAGGACCAGCTCACCGAACGCGAACCACTCCACATCTGAAATCGGAATCGTCGGACGCGGATCAGTCATTGCGATTGCGTTACCAACGGGGCCTACGGACCGTGGCCGCCAAACGTTCAGCAGGCATCGGCCACCTCCCGGAATGGATGGCGGACAGGAATGCCCGCCGCCTCGAGAGCCTGCTTCGCTCCAGCTGGCGTCTGCTCGGTGAAATGAAAGATACTGGCCGCGGCGACTGCCGATGCGCCGGCTTCACGGACAGCAGTCACCATGTGCAGGTAGTTCCCAGCTCCACCTGAAGCGATCACCGGAATGCTCACTTCGCGGGCGACGGTCTCGATCAAGGGCAAGTCGTACCCAGTCATCGAGCCATCCCTGTCGATGGATGTCAGCAGGATTTCGCCTGCACCTCTGTCCTGAACCTCCCTGGCCCACTGCCTGACATCCCTACCCGTATCGTTGCTTCCGGCATGGCTGAAACAGTTCCAGCGCCAGTTATCCCGTGCCCGGACGTCGATGCTCGCTACCACGCATTGCGTACCATGGCGCTTGGCGATCTCGGCAATCAGTCCGGGAGTCTCGTAAGCCGCGGTATTTACGCTGATCTTGTCGGCGCCGGCCCGCAGCAGCTTCTGAACATGCTCGATCCGGGTGATGCCTCCGCCGACCGTCATGGGCACGAAGCAGTCGCCTCCGAACTCCTCGATCGATTCGAACTCTGGTCCCTGGGCCGTCTGGTGCGCAACGATATCGAGCAGCACGATCTCGTCAACTTCGCGCTGGTTATAGACCTTGATCGCCGGCAACACCGGACCGACTCGCCGCCAGCTGTCGAAGCCAACGCCCTTGACCAGACCGAACTGCTTCCACAACAGCGTCGGGATGACTCGCACCTTCAGCATGCCGGCCCGCGAATGTAGTTTCCCAAGACACGCAGTCCGGCACGGGAACTTTTTTCGGGGTGGAATTGGGTGCCCCAGACGTTTCCCCGCCGAACCACAGCAGCGAATTCCACCCCGTAGTCTGTAACTGCCACAACGTCTGCGGGGTCATCCGGTACGAAGGCAAAGCTATGGACGAAATAGAAGTCTGTCGTCTGGGGAATTCCCGTCAGCAGGACTTCCGCGCTTCCTTGAACGCGAATTTCGTTCCATCCTACATGTGGCACCCGCAGATTGCAGCCTAAACTCGCAAGGTGGTCTACTCGCCCAGGAATCAACCCAAGCCCTGCTGTCTTCTGACCGGGCACGTCCGAGCCTTCGGAGCTATAGTCCGCCAGCAATTGCATGCCGACGCATATTCCGAGCAGAGGCTTGCCTTTTCCCTTGGCCTCGTCTGCGATTGCCGCCACCCAGCCACCCGCAGCCAGCAACGCAGCGCAGTCGGAAAAATTCCCTACACCGGGCAGGATCATGCGGTCGATCGAAGAAAGCTCCATTGCGCGAGTCACCAACACCGGGACGACACGCAGTTCCTCGATTGCGCGTAGCACCGAGCTCAGGTTACCTACCCCGTAATCGATGACGCCGACTCTCACGCCAGGCTCACGGATTGTCGTAGTTCAGCTTGACCAGGTTTCCCCAGCCGTCCCGGACCAGCGCTCCCGCCGAGTCGCGCTTGAAGATCTTGCGATTGGTGAACTTGTCGCACACCCGCTGAAACTCCTCGACACTCATGCCGAGTGGTCGCAATATTTCCGCCAGCGTCTTGCCAAGGTATTCCCAGGGAAACTTGCCGTCGAGCCGACGCACAGCATCCAAGCCATCTTGACGGGTGAGCCTGCCGCGCCGGATGTGCAGGCACGCCAGGTCGGTGGCACGACCGAAGCCGAACTTGAGGAACTTGAAGTAGTCGTGGATGCCAGTCTGATGGTTATCGAGGTTCTCGTAATTCACCAGCGACCCCTCGACCGTCCGGTCGTAGGTGCGAAATCCGTTTGCCTGGGCGATTAGCATGTTCGAAAGTCCGTCCCACGGCAGGTAATGCCCAAGGAACAATCCGGTCACTCCAACACGCGCCAACTCCGCATCGGAAGGATAGGTATAGGGAATCAGATGCTGCCTGCGGATTCCTTCCTGACCTTCAAGATCTGAGACGCGCATGCCAAGCAGGCCGCCGAACTCTTCCAGCCAGCGTCGGTTCAAGACGTTGTTTTCTGCAGCCGCCGCTGGACCGCCATACTCATTCTGAGAGTTCTCGCCCCATACGATAAGCGGCACCTCGAATTCCACGGCCGCACGGACAGGTATGGTGAATATGCCGACGTGCTCGGGCCAAGATATGTCGCCCACCTGCGTCAGGCCGATTCGATTCAGCTTGGCCCGTATTAGCGGGTTCGGCGACATTTCGATGTGATCGACGCCCAGATGCCGAAGGTTCTCGATGTTCGTCCGTCCAAGCGCCGAAAGGTCGCAAGTGGTGGAAGTCACGCATAGGGGATTCATCCCAAGTTGCAGGATTCGAACCACCTGATAGGTGCTGTCCTTTCCCCCACTGACCGGAACGATGCAGTCCCAGTTACCGCCGTCCGCGCGTCGATACCTGTCCAGGATTTCCAGCAGCTCCCGGTAGCGCGCATCCCAGTCGACTTCCTTCCGTCGCTCAAAGCTGCGGCACGCATTGCACACACCCTCATCGTCGATCAACAGATCGGGTTTCGTATCCGGCATCACGCAGCGCTTGCAATACCTAAGCATCGTCTCTAACTCCTGAGGTCTGTGTGCTTCTCTAGCAGAAACCAGGTAATGTCATCCTGCGGAAAAGCAGGATCGCGGTGATAGGCAAAGCCGTAGTCGACAAGTCGCAGATTCGCATGCCGGTCGAGGAGTTCTCCGGCAAAGTCGCGCTTGAACAAGCGTTCGCCATGGCCGCGGTAGGGAATCGAAACAGGCACCGGGTTGTAGTACTCAGCCACCAACAGGTAACGTCCGCACGCCTCCACCAGCTTGTCATATACCTGGGGCAGAACATCCGGATGGAGGTGGATCAGCACGCCCTTGATCAGCACCAGATCCCAAGATTGCGTTGGCTCAAATTCCAGTATCGAGCCCGCGAAGATGTGCTTCGTCGGAATCACCTCGGCAAGCCGCTTCGCCGCGTCCGGGTTGATTTCGATTCCGTGCATCGACGCCGTGGGATAGAACTGGCGCAGCGCCTTCAGGTTCATCCCAATGTTAGCCCCGAATTCGATCAGATTGCGAATCGCTCCGGCACGCCCAAGGGCATGGGCGAAGAAGTTCAGGTTGGCCGCGTTCAACAGCTCCCCCTGGTTCCTCTGAATGTACTGGCTTCCGAAGTCCCCGGCCCAGAATCGTTCCTGGTCGGTGGCATACCGCTTGGGTTTGTCTGGAGTCATGGCCTGTCAACCCGCTTACTGGGTGTCGGATTCGAATTCAAATGGCTTTGCCCTGCAGGATCTCAAACAAGAGTTCCGCTCTCACCCAGTCCTCTTCGGTGTCGATATCCTGCACGTGGTGCCCGGGAATAACCAGGGGTACCACGCTTGCGGACATTATCGGCCGTTGGCTGATCCACGTATCCGCCAGGCCCCAATAAAACTGTCCTGCGTCGTGATAGGCTGGCTCCAGGTCCTGGGAGCGCGTGCAAGCGTGCTCGGGGTATAACATCTCGATGTGTCGGTCTCCCCGAATGCGCAACGCCCGCTGGATCGGGTAGCCAAACCTGGCGACGGGAAAGACGTAATCACAGCCTTCCTTGCGTAGAACCTCGAGTCCCTGCAACAGATCTGCGGGCCGGACGAAGGGAGCTGTGGCATACAGACAGCAGACTTCGACAGGCTGCCACCCAGCCGCGCGAGCCCATTCGCAGGCATGCGCCACGACCGCAACGGTTCCAGCATGGTCAGTGGACAACTCCGCTGGACGCTGGAAGGGAATCTCCGCTCCCCATTCGGCGGCAATGGCGGCGATTTCCTCATCGTCCGTAGAAACGACAATGCGATCGAAGCAGCCGCTGACGCGCGCCGCGCTAAGCGGCCAGGCAATCATCGGCCGGCGCAGGAATTCGCGGATATTCTTGCGTGGAACACGCTTGCTGCCGCCTCGCGCCGGAATTACCGCCAGCCTCATCCCAACAGGGCCTGCCCGAGTGCTTCCGCGATCTGGTCTTGCGCGCTTTCCGCAAGCCCAGGAAAGAGGGGCAAGGTCAGCGCTTCTCGGTAAAAGGCTTCCGCGGCGGGAAACATTCCGGCGCCAAATCCAAAGCCGCGAAAATATGGTTGCAGGTGGATGGGGATGTAATGCACATTCACACCGATTCCAGCGGAACGAAGCTTGGCGAACACTTCGCTCCTGCCAGCGCCGTTGGCAGCGTCGCCATCAACTCCTACCGGATAGAGATGGACCGCCGATCTTCCGTGAAGATTTCGCCGAAGCGTGCGCACAGGAAGATCGGAGAGTATTTCGTCATAGCGATTCGCGAGTCCCTGCCGCCGTTCAACATAGGCGTCGAGGCGTTCTAGCTGACTAAGGCCGAGCGCGGCCTGGATGTCGGTCATCCGGTAGTTGTACCCGAGCACATGCTGTTCGTAATACCAAGGGCCCTCCGATCGCCTCTGCATCTCCTGGCTGTCCCTCGTAATGCCATGGTTTCGCAGCAGGCGCATCCTCGCCGCTACCTGCGAATCGTTGCACAGCGCCATGCCGCCCTCGCCCGTGGTCACGATCTTCACCGGATGAAAACTGAATACGGTAACATCACCATGCCGGCAACCACCAATAATGCTGTCGTCAAGGCTGCCCCCGATTGCATGTGCCGCGTCTTCAATCACCCGAAAGCCGAATTCCCTCGACAGGCCCTGGATCGCCGCCATATCGCAGGGATCGCCGGCGTAATGCACGGGAATCACAACCTTCGGAAGCGCGTTGACGGCCTTGGCGGTTCGAAGCTTCTGTTCCAGCGCCTCGACGCTCATGTTGGCTGTGCCGGGATCGATATCAACAAAATCTATGCTGGCCCCGCAATACAAGGCACAGTTCGCGCTGGCCACGAAGCTGATCGGCGAAGTCCATACCCGATCTCCGGGGCCAACGCCAAGCGCCAGACAGGCGATGTGCAGCGCACTGGTCGCGCTATTAACAGCGACGGCGTGAACGGCGCCGCAGCGGTTCGCGACGGCCTGTTCAAAAGCAGGCACAGCTGGACCCTGGGTCAGCCAATCCGAGCGCAGTACGGCCGTCACGGCCTCGATGTCGGCGGAGGTGATCTCCTGGCGGCCGTAGGGAATCACTGGCGCGCTTCCGGATGTCCCACGTGGCGGGCTATCAGGTCACGCAACTGCGTCACCGACAGAAAATCCGGATTGGTGCCACTGTTGTAAGCGTAGCCGGGGCGCACGCTCACGGCGCCGAACTCGCAGCAGTAGTCACTCACGCCGTAATTGCCACCCTGAGGCAGGATAGCAAAATACTCGCCCCGATCGACCGTGTTGAAGCTGTCGCTCTCGGTGATCATCTCCTCGTGAATCTTCTCACCGGGACGAATTCCCACGACTCGCTGCTCGCACTCGGGGCCGATCGCGGTAGCCACGTCTACCACACGGTAGCTCGGAATCTTCGGTACGAAAATCTCTCCACCCTTGGCATTGGATAGCGCCCAAAGAACCATCCGCACGCCTTCCTCAAGGCTGATGTTGAAGCGCGTCATCGCCGGGTCCGTGATCGGCAGGACGCCAGTCTTGCGGCGCTCCAGAAAGAAGGGAATGACCGAGCCGCGACTTCCCATCACGTTGCCATAGCGCACTACGCTGAAGCGCAAATCCCTGCGGCCACGAATATTGTTCGCGGAGACGAAAAGCTTGTCGGAGCACAACTTGGTCGCCCCGTAGAGATTGATCGGTGCCGCCGCCTTGTCCGTAGATAGCGCGACAACCCTCTTGACGTTCGACTCGAGCGCCGCCTCGATCACGTTCTGGGCGCCGAGGACGTTGGTTTTGATGCACTCGAACGGGTTGTACTCGGCGGTCGGAACCTGCTTCAGGGCGGCGGCATGGATCACCACGTCGATGCCTTCCATGGCCCGGCGCAGCCGCTCCGCATCGCGCACGTCGCCGATGAAATAGCGGATTCCGGGATACTTGTCGGTATCGAAATGCTGCGCCATCTCGTATTGCTTGAGTTCGTCGCGGCTGAAAATGACCAGCCGGCCGATGCGCGGCGCACGCTCAAGCACAGCGCGAACGAAGGCTCGGCCGAAGGAACCAGTACCGCCGGTGATCAGGATATGCTTGTCATTGAGGTCGTTCATGGGGAATTCCCGCTCAGTATTCAAGGGGCAGGCTGACCTTGCGGCCGTCACGTGAGGACAGGTACAGCGCGATGAGT
>JALHNN010000111.1 GCA_022843505.1 Sulfuritalea sp. | reverse complement strand
CATGCCGACAGCTTCGTGGTCGACGCGGGCGTGGTGCAGGCCCTGCACCGCAGCTTCGGCGAGGTCATGATCGGCAAGGAGCAGCCCAAGCCGTCGCCGGCTTCGCGACGGCGTCTGGTACCGTAAAGTCGCCCGGCAGCGCGCGCGACAGTTGCAGCAAGCACGCAGGATGGCCAGGGGCGAAACGGCCAGAGTAGTATTCTGCGGTTCGGTTGTACCGCGTCACCAACCAGACTTCATGCCATGCCGCTGATATTGAAAATGATCCGTGCCGTCGGCCGGGGCTTGCTGGGGTTGGTGATATTTTTTGGACTCGGTGTGGCGTGGACCGGCATCCTCTTTGTCATCAACCCCTGGTCGAGCGTTGATTCGGGTACCTGGAACCACAATCACCCTATCATCGTTGCCAGCGGCGAATCCGGGAAAACGCGGGTCATCCTGTATCGCAAGCTGGAAGGCGAGATGAAAGCCGATCCCACCCTTGTGCCTTGGCCACTGACAACAAGCGGCACCGGGCAGGAAGACGGCGTCTTCACAAAATGGACGTCCGTAGGCGGCAAGCCCTGGCAGTTTGAAGCGAGTTGGGACGACCGCGATCACCTCCTGGAAAGTCGCTACCGGCTGGAAGGCGAAAAGCCGGTTCTGGTGCAAGCCCGTAGCCGAGATCCCAGCCTCGGCTTTTTAGGCGTCATTCTGACGGCAATTACCTTGGTGGTTTGGAAGCTTGTGCTGTGGTGGCGACGGCGACAAGCCTTCTCCCGCCTGAGCCCCGACTAGAAGCAGGCCGGTGGAGATTCGGGCCGTTACGTCAGAAACAGACTACGAAGAGACGCTGAGAAGGTTTGGATCACTGATCTGTCCGTGTCCATTTCCGCCGCTCGGGGCGTTTCAGTCAACGACAGCAAAGCAGCAGTTGGAGCCATCGTTGATGCCGGGCGCATCCAACTTGAGTTGCTGGTTACGGAATCAATCCGCCGTTCCAGCGAATAGCATTTGATCGAAAGGGCGGTAAGGACTCAGCCACTTCCTGTCTGATGAAGTTTCGCCCCCATTACGGACATTCATCCTTGGCAGTCCTCCAGGTCGACCTTAGGTTTGAGGGTGCCGATCTTCATCCCGGCGACTACTCGCCCGTTCGAAAAAGATTGCCACCATGCCAACCGCGAGTGGGGCGTGGGACCGTTGCGCGATAGCGCCGAATCGCCGTAATGAGTTGGTCGCCTGCCTTCAATGGCCTTGCAGAGGTGTATTGGGCTTGAGATTTAGGCAATGTTTTTCCAGGAGGTGCCACGAAAAGAAAGCAATTGGGACTACTACCAACAGCGTGACGCCAAGCAACGCCGGCAGGGGCACCTGTGTTCCAAAGAACTTTACGCCAATTTGTTGGACGGGCCACGCCCACAAGAATATTCCATATGACAGATCCCCGAAACGAGCGGCGCTTCTGAAAACGGGCCAGGACGCTAGCCCCACACCGATCACGAGTAATGGACCAGCAATGACCCAAGCGATGGCTGCTTTACCTGCAGTCGCCGCCGCAAGCGCAATGACTATCAACGCAATCGCACCTTTTCTGGAATGAAGAACCGGCGCGACGGCCAACAGACTTCCTGCCAAAAACAGCGCAGGCAGATTGATCATGTTGATGGAACTGAAGTACCACGGCAGACCAAAACTCGGTGCGGGCCAGTTATTGGATAGCACCAATATGGTGGCCACGATGGCGATCCCTATTAGCGCGGCGCGTAAATATTGTCGCGCCAGCAGTCCAACCAAAGCCACTGCAACACAACACACCACCTCGGCCTGGATGCTCCACAAAGAGCCATTCAAATGCGGCACAGGGTTCGTCGGAAAGAAATTGCTGTCCCAATATGAGAACGCGTAGTTACGCAATAGTTTGGGCAGAATCTCCGCTTGAGACGACGCGGGAATCACAAACATAGAAACAGCGACAATGGCAACGGTCAAGCACAAAGCCAATGCCGGCCAGATGCGAAGGAAACGGCGACTGAGAAACCGGAACAGGTTCGGATCTCGCATCCAACTCGCAGTAACAAGATACCCGCTGATAGAGAAGAAAATCAAAAGGCCCAAGAACCCAGCTGATTGGCCCAAAATGTGCGGCTCCTCACGGCCGGATAGGGCGAACTGATGGCTATAGAGGACCAACAGAGCACCAATCAGGCGTAGGGCATCAAAGTTATTAGCGCGGCGCTCGCTCATTTGGATTCAACTTTCCGCGCCTGGAAATACAGAAAAATCCATTGCAAACGACCTGTTCCTCAATTCACCACGATCCTGAAGAATAATACCTCCCGCACCTTCCTTCGCAACGGACAGCTTTGAGCCGGAAGCAACAAACACAAGATGTAGTCGAAAGGCAGCAAACCGAGTGGATCGGCCAACGGGTATGCCCTTGTTCTTGGGCAGCAATCAGTCTTTAGCCGCCCGATAAGTCTTGCTTTTGTACAGCTCTTGATGGCCGCATGCGGCCGTCGCCAAGCAGGCTGACCACAGGTCGCTGCCGATTTGGCGGACGCCGCAGCGAGGAGCCGTGACAGGGGTTGTCCGCTGGCGTTGTCCGACGACGCTGCCGGCTTCATCGGCGGCGGCTAGTTTAGCCAGCGGCCTGGCGCGGCGCCGCAGCAAGGGCACCCGCAGGGCGGAAGCCCATGAGGCGGCGGCCTGTGGCCGGCCTGCGGGGTCGCGCAACCTAAATCGCCGTACCACAAGCGCCGACTCTTGCCCTGGTTCAACAAACGCCTGCACGCGACAGAGCACTCATCAGATCGTCAGCTTGCGATAGATCTCCGCCACCTTCAGCGGCAGCTTGTGCACCTCGTCGAGCACGGCGTAGGCCGCCGGCCCGTACATGCGCTTCAGGTAATCCGCGCCCTCGCGATCGATGGTGATGCAGAAAGGGCGCACGCCGGCGCGGCGGGCTTCGAGAAGGGCCTGGCGCGTGTCCTCGATGCCGTAGTCGCTGCGGTAGTCGTCGCCGAAGTCGTCGGGGCGGCCGTCGGAGATGGTCACCAGCAATCGGTGGCGCGCGGGCTCGGCGAGCAGCTTTTCGGTGACGAAGCGGATTGGCGGCCCCATGCGGGTGTAATCGCGCGGCTGGATCGCGGCGATCCGCGCCTGTACCTCGGCGCCGTAGCTCTCGCCGAACTCCTTGATGCGGTAGAGGTCGCTGCGCGTGCGCGTCCAGCCCGAGAAGCCCCAGATCGCGTAGCGGTCGTCGAGCATTTCCAGCGCTTCGCAAAGCAGCACCAGGGCCTCGCGCTCGGCGTCGTTGATCCAGCCCTGGGTGCTGCCGCTCATGTCGACCAGGAAGACGGCGGCGAGAGACCGCTCGTCGCGCTGGCGGCGACAGAATAGACGCTGGCCGGGCTCGGCGCCGCCGCGCCGGTCGGCGATGGCTTCGACCAGCGCATCCATGTCCACGTCCTGGCCGTCGGACTGGCGACGCAACACGCGGTCCTCGCCGCGCATGGCCTCGAAGCGCCGGCGCAACTGGCGTATCAGCGGCGCGTGGCGCGCGCGCACGGCGGGGACATACCCGGCGTCGCCGCCGCCTACGGAATGCAGATAGACATGGCACCACTGCCGGCGGTAGGCCTGACGGCGGTAATCCCATTCGTCGAACAGGGCATCGGCGCGGGTTTCCAACGTGCCCGGCTTGCCCTTGCCGGCGCCGTCGCCTTTCCATTCCGCCGGGCCCGCCGGCACCAGCAAATCGGGGGCGATTTCGCCCAGGTCCTGCAGCAGCGCCTGCGCCGCGGCCAGGCCTTCCGGCGGCAGGGTGACGCTGGCGCCGGCTATCTTCAGGTCGAGCTCCAGGCGCTCGGGGTCGGCGTCGACGTCCAGCGCTGGCAGCTTGTCATCCTGGCCGGCGCGCAAGGATTCCAACAGTTCGGCAATCGACAGGCGCAGCACCTGACTCTGCTCTCGGATGCGCGCGGCCCGCAGCTCGCGCGCCGCCGCCGGGTTCAGCGCGGGCAGCCAGGCAAGAGTCGGCGTTGGCGACACGGCGATTTCGGCATGGCTGCGCAGCCAGTCGATGGCGTCGACGACGCCGGCGCCGGGAGCGGCAAGCACGGCGCGCGCCGCATCGAGCGGCGGCGGCAGGCCGGCTAGCAGGGCCGTCACCTCGGCGCGCAGACCGGGCAGTTCGCGCTCCAGCCGGGCGCCCAGACGCAAGCCCTCAAGCAGGGCCAGCCAACCCAGGGCATGGTCAGGCCGCTCAAAGTCCGCCAGTGCGGCGTCGATGTCGATGGCGTAGCTGCCCCAGCGCCCCTGCGCCCAGAGCATGGCGGCCAGCGCGAGGTAGCGGTCGGCCGAGGCCTCGCGCGATGTCAGTTCGACCAGCGGCGGCAGGAACACGGTCTCGGTGTCGGTCCACGGCCGGGCATCGGCCTCGACCCGCAGCGGACGGCCCGACAGTCCCTGCAGGAAGCGCAGCAGGCGCGGCGCGATGCTGTCGAGACTCACCGCGGCCGGCGAGACGCCGCGGGCAAAACCTTCGATGTCGCGCAGGCGCATCACCGCGGCGCGCAGGCCGACGCGGTCGAAGCCGTCGAGCGCGGCGACCACCCAGGCCTCGGCCTGGCGCACGCTCAGCGCTCGCAGGGCCTGCGGCGCCAGCAGCATCACCAGGTAGGCAATCTCGAGGTGGGTGCGCGCCGCCACCGTGGCCCAGTGCAGGGCGAAATCCTGGGTGGCGCGCGCTACCGGCAGCAGCGGTTCGATCAGCTCGTCGTAGTTGCGGCCCGAGGAAACGTCGAAGCTGAAGATCGCGTCCAGGCGTTCGCCCAGCGCGACGCGGTCGAGCGGTTCAGAAGACGGCACGGATCAGGTCGTCGACGGCCGCCACGGAATCGGCATCGTCCGACAGCGCGCGGCCGATGGCCGCGGCGCAGGCGTCGCGCGGCGCCACACCGGAGGCGATCAGGTGGCCGGCGTGCACCAGCAGGCGCGTGCTGGCGCCTTCGTCCAGACCCTGGCCCTTGAGGTTGCGCGTGAGGCCGGCGAGCTTGACCAGTTGCGCGGCCAGGGCGGCATCGATGCCGGTCTCGCGGGCGACGATGGCGGCTTCGAGTTCCGCCGGCGGGTAGTCGAAATCGAGGGCGATGAAGCGCTGGCGCGTGCTCTGCTTGAGCTCCTTCAACACGCTCTGGTAGCCGGGGTTGTAGGACACCACCAGCATGAAATCGGATGGAGCGCGCACCAGCTCGCCGCGCTTTTCCACGGGCAGCACGCGGCGTGTATCGGTCAGCGGGTGGATCACCACGGTGGTGTCCTTGCGCGCCTCGACGACTTCGTCGAGGTAGCAGATGGCGCCGGCGCGCACGGCGGCGGTGAGCGGACCGTCGAGCCAGACGGTCTCCTCGCCGGCCAGCAGGTAGCGGCCGACCAGGTCGGCGCTGGTCAGGTCGTCGTGGCAGGCCACGGTGACCAGCGGGCGGCCCAGCTTCCAGGCCATGTATTCGACGAAGCGGGTCTTGCCGCAGCCGGTGGGGCCCTTGAGCAGCACCGGCAGCTTCTTGTCCGCCGCCGCCGTGAACAGTTCGAGTTCGCGCCCGACGGGCTGGTAATAGGGTTCGGCGGCGAAGGTTTCGAGTTCCGGCGCCAGCGCGTGGAGATGGGGTCGGTTCATGGGTTCCGTTCCTGTGCCGGTCTTGGCCTGCCGGCTGACTTCACTTTAGCAGCTTCGGGGGCTACTATCGTCGGCCACGATCGGGAGATGCCCATGCTGATGTCCGCCGCCGAATACCGCGAATCCCTGCGCCCCCTGCAGCCGAAAATCTATGTCGATGGTCGCGCGGTGGAGAGCGTGGCCGACGACCCGGCCCTGGTCCCGGGCGTCAATGCCGTCGGCCTGAGTTACGACTTCGCCCTGCGCGAGGACACCGCCGTGCTGATGCGCGTGGCCGCGGGCGACGGCGGCAAGGACTACAACCGCATGCTGCATGTGCCGCGCAACGTCGACGAGCTGCTGCAGAAGCTCGAGGCCGTGCGCCTGATCTGCCGCTACACCGGCTGCGCCCAGCGCTACCTCGCCGGCGATGCCATGGCCGGCATCCTGCAGGGTGCGGCGGCGGTTGATGCCGAACACGGTACCGAGTACCTTGTCCGCGCCCAGGCCTACTACGACCACATCCGAGCTGCCGACCTGTCCGTCGGCATCGCCATGACCGACGCCAAGGGCGACCGTTCGCAACGCCCGCACGCCCAGGCCAACCCCGATGCCTATGTCCATATCGTCGAGCGCCGCGCCGACGGCATCGTGATTTCGGGCGCCAAGGCCATCGTCACCGGCGGGCCCTACATGCACGAACTGCTGGTGATGCCGGGCCGCGCCATGGGCGAGGCCGATGCCGAATTCGCGGTGTGCTGCGCCGTGCCGGTCGATGCCCCCGGCCTGACCCAGGTGGCACGTCCCGCCGGCCGTCCCGGTGAGGCGGCGGCGAGCTTCTCCAACCGCTACGGCCAGAGCACTTCGGTGTGCCTGTTCGACCGCGTCTTCGTGCCCTGGGAGCGCGTCTTTCTCTTGGGCGAGTGGCGCCTCGGCGCCGAGATCACCTATGCCTACGCCACGCACCACCGCCACACCTGCATCGCCGCGCGCGCCGGCTACGGCGACCTCCTGATCGGCGCCGGCACGCTGATGACCGAAGCCAACGGCCTCGACACCGAGCACGCCCACGGCCTGCGCGAGGCCATGACCGAGCTGATCACCATCGTCGAGGGCTTCTATGCCTGCGGCGTCGCCGCCTCGGTGTATGCGACGCCCGAGGCGGGCGGCATCGCCATGCCCGACGCGGTGTTCGCCAACATCGGCAAGTTGCTGCTGGCGACGCAGATCTACGACATGCAGCGCCTGGCGCACGAAGTCTCGGGCGGCCTGATCGTCACCCTGCCCGGCCCCGACGAGGACCACAATCCGGCCACTGCCGGGCGCATCTCGGAAGTGCTGACGGCGCGCTCGGACGTGCCCTACGAGAGACGCATCGCCGTGGCGCGCTTCATCGAGGACCTCACTGCCTCCTACCAGGCCGGCTGGTATTCGGTGATCAGCCTGCACGGCGGCGGCTCGCCGGCGGCGATGAAAAAGGAGATCTTCCGCCGCTATCCCATCGCCGAAAAAGTCGAGCTGGTGGCAAACCTGCTTGACCGTGGCATACTTGCCGACGCCAAAAAACGCATCGCCCTGGGTCGCCAGCCGGGACGCTGCTGTGCCCAGGGTTGCGCCGCCAGTGAATCATGAACCGCCGCGCGAACTGAACTTTTCGATGGAGTCCGCCATGCCTGCCAAACCATTCGTCCAGGTCCTGATTGCCGCCACCCTGCTTGCCTTCGCCAGCACCGGCATGGCCGGTCGCGCCGGCAGCAAGTCGTCCTCGTCCTCGTCGTCGAAATCGACAAGTTCCTCGACCTCGTCGGCGAAGAAGGCCGACCAGGAAGAGGCCAAGCCGGCCTCCAAGGGCGTCAGCATCAATTATTCGTCGGGCAGTTCCTCGTCTTCCGGCAGCGGCGCGGCCGGCACTGCGGCAGCCGTTGCCGCCGGCGCGGCGGTCGGCGCCGCCGCGGGTTCGGCAGC
>JALHNN010000110.1 GCA_022843505.1 Sulfuritalea sp. | reverse complement strand
GGGGGTGCGGCGCCGGCCGCGCTTGCGGCCGCGGCTTGAGCCGCTTCTGGCGCGACCGCGTGCGGCCGTGCCGGCAGCCATTTCACCAGGGTCGCGTAGAGCTGGTCGGGGCTCACCGGCTTGGCGACGAAATCGTTCATGCCGGCGGCGCTGCAACTGCGCCTGTCCTCGGCGAAGGCATTCGCCGTCATTGCAAGAATCGGCGTCTGGCCATGGCCGGGCAGGGCGCGAATCGCGCGGGTCGCCTCGATGCCGTCCAGGCGCGGCATCTGCAGGTCCATCAGGATCAGGTCGTAGGTAGCGGCGCGCGCCATTTCCACCGCCTCCACGCCGTCGCCGGCGACCTCGGTCGCCAGTCCCACGGATTGCAGCAGTTCGAGCGCGACCTCGCGATTGACGAGGTTGTCGTCTACCAGCAGCAGGCGCGCGCCGGCGTGACGGCGACGCAGGGTTTCTTCCACGGCGACGGCGGAACCCAGACTTGCATCGGCGGCCGGCACGGCGCCGCGACCGCGCTGCAGGCGGGCGGTAAACCAGAAGCGGCTGCCGACACCCGGCGTGCTGTCAACGCCGACTTCGCCGCCCATCAGCTCGGCCAGGCGGCGCGTGATCACCAGCCCCAGGCCGGCGCCGCCGTAGCGCCGCGTCATCGAGGCGTCGATCTGCTCGAAGGGGCGGAACAGCGCCGGCAGCTTGTCCGCCGCGATGCCGATGCCCGTATCCTCGACTTCGAAGCGCAGGTGCACGCCGTCGCTGCCTTCCTCGACCAGGCGCACGCGCAGCGTGACCTGCCCGCGCTCGGTGAACTTGATGGCATTGCCGGCATAGTTGAGCAGGGCCTGGCGCAAGCGCGCGGGATCGCCGCGCAACCAGGTCGGCACGCCGTCGGTGTCGATCTCGAGCGCGATGCCCTTGGCCGCCGCCGGGCCGGCAAGCTGTACCCGAAGATTCTGCAATACCGCGCCCAGGGAAAAATCGACCTGCTCCGGCACCAGCAGCCCGGCCTCGCTGCGCGAGACGTCGAGGATGTCGTTGATCACGGCGAGCAGCTGGTGTGCGGCGGCATCGATCTTGGCCAGGCGCTCGGCCTGGGCGGGGGTCGGGGAGGCGCGGCGCAGCAGGAAGCTCAAACCGACGATGGCATTCATCGGCGTGCGGATTTCGTGGCTGATGTTGGCGAGGAAGGCGCTCTTGGCCAGGCTCGCCGCTTCCGCCGCATCGCGCGCCGCGGCGAGTTCGCGGGTGCGCTGCGCCACCTGCCGCTCGAGCAGGACCTGCTGATCCTGCAGCGCCGCCTCGATCTGCTTGCGCTCGGTGATGTCGCGCGAGAGCACGACGAAGCGCGGCGTCTCGCCCGGCGCCACCGCCTTGCGCGCCACCGAGAGCTCGAACCAGCGCAGGCCCTGGGGCAGCGGCAGCGCGAACTGGCTGCCGCGCGAATAGCCGGTCTGGTCCGCCTCGCGCAGGGCGGAGATGCAGACCTCGGCGGCATCGGACGGCAGGATCTCGGCGATGGTACGCCCCAGCAGCCGTTCTGGCGGCGCCGCCAGCAGGTCAAGCCGCGGCGAATGGTAGTCGTGGTAACGGCCGTCGAGGTCAACCTCGAACATCAGGTCGGGAATCGCGTCCAGCGTCGCCTGCAACTGGTTGCGCGCGGCGAGGATCTCCGCTTCGTGGCTTTTCCGCTCGGTGATGTCCTGGATCACGGCGACCGCCGCCGTGGCCCGCCCGTCCGCGCCGGTTTCGATCTGCGCCTCGTGCCGGATCCAGCGCATTTCAGCGCCTATCAAGACCCGATGCTCGTGCTCGAAACGACCGCTCTTCAGCGCCGCCAGCCAGGCCTGTTGCACCGCCGCACGGTCCGCCTCGTGGGTGCGGCCAAGGTAGCCCTCGATGCTGCCGGCGCTGCCCGGCGGCAGGCCGAAGATCCGGCAGGCCTCGGCCGAAAGCTCCATCCGCCCGGCCGGCACGTCATACACCCAGCTGCCGATCTTGCCCACCGCCTGGGCGCGGGCCAGGTCGGCCTGGCTGGCTTCAAGCACGGCAAGCTGTCGCGACAGGGCATCGCCGGCCTGCTGCAGTTCATTGACCCGATTCTGGTAGGCGCGCAGCACCCAGAGGATCAGGATGGTGCCCAGGGCAATGCTGACGGTTTGCACCAGCCCGTAGGTCACCGTTCCCCGCGGTGCGAAAGCCGGCAGCACTTGCGTGTTTTCCGCCACTACCAGCCCGGCGATCGCCACCGCGCTGGCGACGGCCATGCCGATGGCCGCCGAGGTGCCGAAGCGCCAGCCCACATACACGACCAGCAGCGGATAGCAGACGACGACCGGCCCGCGGGCGCCGCCGGTATAAGCGGCGATGGCGGTGATCAACAGCCAGCAGCCGACGGCCATCAACATCACCGCGGCGCGGATCCGCCCGAGCAAGGCAAGCAGCCAGACCGCGGAGAGGAGGACGGCGGCGGCCATCAGGCCGAGATTGAGCCCGATTCCGGGGCTCGCGTCGTCCTTGCCGAACAGCAGGAAACCAACGGCCGTCGCCACCAGCAGCAGGACGGCAGCGCCAAGATGCGGCGCCGAAAACTCGCGCGACATCCTGCTGTCGAGATCCCTCTCGACCTGAGCGGGTGCTTCCGTCCTTGTCGGCATGGCTCGCATTTCGGCGCCGCAGACAGCGCCCTGAGGATACTTCAGGGAATGCTACTAAACCAATTGAATTCTACGCCTGCCCGCCGGACGTATGCTGACGGATGCCTCTAACCCGCCCGGCGGCCGGCAGCACCCCCGGCCTTGCCGGAAGCCGAACTTCCCTGTAGGTTTCGGGCCTTTCCCCAACGCAGGAGCGCACATGAAAACCTGGCGACACATCAGTCTGGCCACTCTGGCCGCCGCATCCGTCCTGGCCGCCACCGGCGCGCTTGCCGGCAAGCCCGAAACCACCGCCTCGGGCCTGATCTACGAATCGCTGAAGGATGGAACGGGCGCCCAGGCCACGCCGGACGCCAGCGTGCAGGTGCATTACCGCGGCACGCTGACCGACGGCAAGGAGTTCGACTCCTCCTACAAGCGCGGCCAGCCGGCGACCTTTCCCCTCAACCGCGTGATCCCCTGCTGGACCGAAGGCGTGGCCAAGATGAAGGAAGGCGGCAAGGCCAAGCTCACCTGTCCGCCCGCCATCGCCTACGGCGCGCGCGGCGCCGGATCCGCCGTGCCGCCCAACGCGACGCTGAACTTCGAGGTGGAACTGATCAAGGTGACGCGCTGAGCGACCCCACGCCGGAAACGCGGGTAGCGCGGCTGCTCGCCGCCGGTCGCGTGGTGGTGCTCAGCGGCGCCGGCTTGTCCACGGCCAGCGGCATTCCCGACTATCGCGACCGCGAGGGCCGCTGGAAACGCAAGCAGCCGGTCGAACACCGCGAGTTCCTGGCCTCGGCAGAGGTGCGCCGCCGCTACTGGGCGCGCAGCTTTCTCGGCTGGCCGATGATCGGGGAGGCGCAGCCCGGCAGCGGCCACCGCGCCCTGGCCGAACTGGAGGCGCGGGGCCGGATCGCGCTCACCGTGACGCAGAACGTCGACGGCCTGCACCAGAAGGCCGGCAGCCGCGCGGTACTGGAGTTGCACGGCGCGATTGCCGAGGTCCTCTGCCTCGACTGCGGCGGCCGCCACGCCCGTGCCGCGGTCCAGGACTGGATGCGCGCGGCCAATCCGGGCTTTGCCGACGCCATGGCGACGGCGGCGCCCGACGGCGACGCCGATGCGGCGGAGGGCTTTGAAGCGGGCTTCGCGCCGCCCGAGTGTCCGGCCTGCGGCGGCATGCTGAAGCCCGACGTGGTGTTCTTCGGCGACAACGTGCCGAAGTCGAGAGTCGGCGCTGTCAGCACGGCGATCGACAACGCCGACGGCCTGCTGGTGGTCGGCTCTTCGCTGATGGTGTATTCGGGCTACCGCTTCGCCGAGCACGCGCATCGCCAGGGCAAGCCGGTAATGGCGGTGAACCTCGGCAAGACGCGCGCCGACCACCTGCTGGCAGCCAAGGTCGAACAGGACTGCGGCGAGTTCCTCGCCAGCGTGCTTCTGAAATCATGAGCCACGGCAGGGCCGTCGCCCTGATGGTGCTGGTGACGCTGCTGTGGAGCATCGCCGGCGTGGTCACGCGCCACCTCGATGCCGCGCGCAGCTTCGAAGTCACCTTCTGGCGCAGCCTGTTCAACGCCATCACCCTGCTCGTGCTGCTGCTGCCGCTGCGCGGCGCGGCGCTGTTCCGCGACATCCTCGCCGGCAACCGCGTGATCTGGTTTTCCGGGCTGTGCTGGGCGCTGATGTACACCGCCTTCATGGTGGCGCTGACCCTGACCAGCGTCGCCAACGTGCTGGTGGCAATGGCCACCGGGCCCTTGCTGACGGCGCTCGCCGCGCGGCTCTTCCTCGGCCACCGGCTGCCGGCGCGGACCTGGGCCGCCATCGGCGTCGCCGCCATCGGCATCGCCTGGATGTTCGGCGCCGAGGCCACCATGGACTCCACCTCGGGCGCCTCGCTGCTGGGCAGCCTGGTGGCGCTGGGCGTGCCGCTGGGCTCGTCGGCCAATTTCACCATCCTGCAGCAGCGCGCCGGCGTGGCGAAGCAGGGCGGCGAAGCCCAGGACATGCTGCCGGCGATACTGCTCGGCGCCCTGCTCTCGGCCGCCGTAACCCTGCCGCTGGCCTGGCCGCTGCAGGCATCGGCTCACGACATCGGCCTGCTGGCACTGCTCGGTGTCTTCCAGCTGGCGATTCCCTGCCTGCTGGTGGTGCGGCTCTCCCGCGAACTGCCGGCGCCGGAACTGGCGCTGCTGGCGATGCTGGAAATCATCTTCGGCGTGCTGCTGGCCTGGGTCGGTGCCGGCGAGGTGCCGAGCGGTTCGACGCTGGCCGGCGGCGCCCTGGTGCTGGGCGCGCTGGCGGCCAACCACCTCGCGGGTCGCCGCGGTTAGCGCTGGGTCAGCTCAGGATGGTGCCGGCGGCAGCTCGCGCTTGCTGCCGTCGTCGTTGATCGCAACGTAGGTGAATTGCGCCTCGGTGACCTTGACCACCACCGGGTTGACCGGGTTGCGTTCGGCATAGACCAGGACGTCGACGGTGATCGAGGTGCGGCCGACCTTGACGATATCGGCGTAGAAACTGACGACATCGCCGACCGAGATCGGCTGCTTGAAGAGGAAGGAATTCACCGCCACGGTGGCGATGCGGCCGCGCGCCAGGCGCATCGCCGGGATCGCCGCGGCGATGTCGCACTGGGCCATCACCCAGCCGCCGAAGATGTCGCCGTTGCCGTTCATGTCGGCAGGCATCGGCATCACCCGCAGCACCGGCTCGCGCCCCGGTATTTTCACGCCTTCATGACCCATGGCTTTGCTCCTTCATCGTTCAGGCCAGCAGTATAGGGCGCGCAAGAATCGGGTGGCGGGCGCACATCGCTTGCCGGATACTTGCGCCATCGCATCGAGGCGGAGCCCGATCCATGAACGGTAAAGAACAGCACTACGCTGCGGTCTCCCGCGCCATCGCCTTCATCCGCGCCAATGCCACGCAGCAGCCTGAGCTGGCCGCGGTCGCCGCGGCCGCCGGACTTAGTGAATTCCATCTGCAGCGCCTGTTCTCGGCCTGGGCCGGGCTCTCGCCCAAGCGTTTCCTGCAATACCTGACCAAGGAGCACGCGCGGGCCGCGTTGCGCTCCTCGGCCGACGTGCTCGACGCGGCGCTTGACGCCGGCCTTTCCGGTCCCGGCCGGCTGCACGACCTGATGGTGAGCTGCGAGGCGCTGACGCCGGGAGAGATCCGCGCCCGGGGTGCCGGCGTCGAGCTGCGTCACGGCGTCGCCGCCACGCCGCTGGGTGTGGCCCTGTTCGGCTGGACGCGGCGCGGGCTTTGCCATCTGGCCTTCTGCGACGGTGATGAAGATGTGAAGCTGGCGGACCTGCGCCGGGACTGGACGGCGGCGAACTTCGTCGGCGACGATGCCGGCGCCACCGAGCTGGCGACGCGCGTCTTTCCGGCGACGCCGACGCCGGGCACGCTGCACCTCCTGCTGCGCGGCACCAACTTCCAGATCAAGGTCTGGGAAGCGCTGCTGAAAATCCCGCCGGCCGCGCTGGTGTCTTACGGCCAGCTTGCCGGCCACCTGGGCCAGCCACGGGCAGCGCGCGCCGTAGGCTCGGCCGTGGCGGCGAATACCGTCGCCTACCTGATCCCCTGCCACCGCGTGATCCGCGACGACGGCGGTTGCGGCAACTACCGCTGGGGCGTCGAGCGCAAGCTGGCGCTGCGCGCCTGGGAGCTCGGTCGCGCGGTCTAGCGGTTGGCCAGGTAGTTCATCGGCCCGCCGGTGTAGGGCGCGAAGCCGGTGCCGAAAATCACGCCGGCATCCGCCAGTTCGGCATCGGCCACCACGCCCTCGCTGACCAGGCGCTGGGTCGCGGCTAGCAGGGGTTTCAGCATGCGTTCGGCGAGAATCGCCGCGAGTTTGCCATCTTGCCCGGCGCCGACTCCTGATTTCTGCGCCTTGCCGTCCACCCATGTGTAGAAACCCTGACCCGACTTCTTGCCCAGCTTGCCGGCCTCGAAAAGTTCGACGAGCTTCTTCGGCGGCGTGGCATCACCGACCAACTGCTTGCCGGCATGCACGGCAACGTCGAGGCCAACCGTATCGGCCAGCTCGATCGGCCCCATGGGCATGCCGAAGGCGACCAGCGCGGCATCGATAGCTTCCGGCGCAATGCCCTCGTCGACGCACTTCATCGCCTCGTTCATGTAGGGCCCGAGCACGGCGTTGACCAGGAAGCCCGGCGCATCCTTCACGGGCAAGGGCAGCTTGTCGATCCGGCGCACGAAAGCGGCGGCACGTTGCGCAACCTCGGGCGCGGTCTTCGCGCCGGCCACCACCTCGACCAGGGGCATCATCGCCACCGGGTTGAAGAAATGGATGCCGACCAGCCGCGAGGGATCCCGGAAAGTCGCGGCGATGTCGGCGAGTTTCAACGAGGAAGTGTTGGTGGCGATCAGCGCCTCCGGTTTGGCGCGCGCCTCGATGTCGGCGAACAGGGCCTGCTTGGCCTCGAGGTTCTCGAAGATGGCCTCGATGATCACGTCGGCCTGGCGCACACCCTCGCCCTTGGGGTCGGCAATCAGGCGGTCGAGTGTGAAGCGCGCGGCCTTCCTGTCGCGCAGCTTCTTCTCGAAGAACTTCGCCGCCCGCCCCACCGCCGGCGCGATGCGTTCCACCGACTGGTCCTGCAGGGTCACGGTCATGCCGCGCAGCACGCACCAGGCGGCGATGTCGCCGCCCATGACGCCTGCGCCGACCACATGCACGCGCGTCGGGGCAAAGTCCCTGGCGTCCTTGCCGAAACCCTTGAGCCGGTCCTGCAGGAAAAAGACGCGGATCAGGTTGCGCGTGGTCGGGTGATTGACCAGCGCATCGAGCGAGGTCGGCTGGTCGGCCGGCACCGCCAGCGTATTGCCGCCGTAGTTCTGCCACTGGTCGATGATGGCGTAGGGCGCCGGGTAGTGCTCGGGGCGGGCGCGCTTCGCCACCTGCTTTTTCGCGCCGCTGGCGACCACGGCCTTGAGCGGGC
>JALHNN010000109.1 GCA_022843505.1 Sulfuritalea sp. | reverse complement strand
CGCATCCGCCAGAAATATGCCGCCCTCGATGCCGAGCGCCGCTTCATGCTCGATTACCGCTCGGTGCCGGACAACAAGGCCTGCGAGTGCGGCGCCATTCTGCGCGGCGTCAAGCGGCCGCAGGACTGCAAGATCTTCGGCACGGTGTGCACGCCCGAGAACCCGATCGGCTCCTGCATGGTGAGTTCCGAAGGAGCCTGCGCCGCGCACTACAGCTATGGACGTTACAAGGACATGCACTGATGGGTGAGGTGAAAAGAGGCTACGTGCGGCCGCTGGATCTGAAGAACGGCCGGGTCGACATGACCCATGGTTCGGGCGGGCGGGCCATGGTGCAGCTGATCTCCGAGCTTTTCGCCAAACACCTGGGCAACGAATACCTCGGCCAGGGCAATGACGGCGCCGTGCTGCCGGCGCCGACTGTCAACGGCAAGCCCGGCCGGCTGGTGATGGCCACCGATTCGCACGTGGTCTCGCCGCTGTTCTTTCCCGGCGGCGACATCGGTTGCCTCTCGGTGCACGGCACGGTGAATGACGTCGCGGTGATGGGCGCCAGGCCGCTTTACCTTGCGGCCGGCTTCATCCTCGAGGAGGGCTTTCCGCTGGCCGATCTGGCACGCATCGTCGAATCCATGGCCATGGCGGCGAAAGAGGCCGGTGTGCCGGTGGTGACGGGTGACACCAAGGTGGTCGAGCGCGGCAAGGGCGACGGCATCTTCATCAGTACCACGGGCATCGGCGTGCTGCCCGACGGCCTGGAACTCGGCGGCAGCCTGGCCCGGCCCGGCGACGTGATCCTGGTTTCCGGCTCGCTCGGCGACCACGGCGTGGCGATCATGAGCAAGCGCGAGAACCTCAGCTTCGATGCGCCCATCGTTTCGGACACGGCCGCACTCAACGGCCTGATCGAGGCCATGCTGGCGACCGGCGCAGGCCTTCGCTGCCTGCGCGACCCGACGCGCGGCGGTCTGGCCGCCACGCTCAACGAAATCGCCTCGCAATCCGGCGTGGGCATGATGCTCCACGAGCAGGCGATACCGGTGAAGCCGGTGGTGGCCGCGGCCTGCGAATTCCTCGGCCTCGATCCGCTCTACGTCGCCAACGAAGGCAAGCTGGTGGTGATCTGCAACGCGCTCGACGGCGAACTGCTGCTGAAGGCCATGCGCGCCCATCCGCTGGGCCGCGACGCCTGCTTCATCGGCGACGTGATCGCCGACGACCACCACTTCGTGCAGATGACCACGGCCTTCGGTGGCAAGCGCATTGTCGATTGGCTGGCGGGCGACCAGTTGCCCCGTATTTGTTGAAAATACGGCTGATGCGGATCCTGCTCCTCACCCACACCTTCAACAGCCTGACGCAAAGGCTGGCGGCCGAACTGCAGCGGCGCGGCCACGAGACCTCGATCGAGTTCGACATCGCCGACAGCGTCACCGCGGAAGCCGTCGCCCTGTTCAAGCCGGACCTGGTCGTCGCGCCCTACCTGCGGCGGGCGATTCCCGAATCGGTGTGGTCGCGGCATGTCTGCCTCGTTGTCCATCCCGGCATTGTCGGCGACCGCGGACCCTCGGCGCTGGACTGGGCGCTGCAGGATGGCGAGGCGGAGTGGGGCGTCACGGTGCTGCAGGCCGAGGCCGAGATGGATGCCGGGCCTGTCTGGGCCACGGCCGCGTTACCGCTGCGCGAGGCGAAGAAATCGAGCATCTACCGCAATGAGGTGACGCAGGCGGCGGTGACGGCGGTACTGGCTGCAGTCGAGAAATTCGTCGCCGGCGCAAAGCCGACGCCGCTGGCCGACTGGCCCGAGGCTCGCGGTCGCTTGCGGCCGCTGATGAAGCAGGCGGACCGCGCCATCGACTGGCAGCGTGACGACAGCGCCACAGTGCTGCGCAAGATCAATGCGGCGGACGGCTTTCCCGGTGTCGCCGACAGCCTGTTCGGCATTCCCTGCCATATTTTCGATGCCTGGCCAGAGGCCAGCCTGTCGGGCGTTTCGTCCGTGGGCGCCGGCAGGATCATCGGCCGGCGCGAAGCCGCGATCCTGCGTCGTACCATCGATGGCGCAGTGTGGATCGGTCATGCCAGGCGCGAGGGCGGTTTCAAGCTGCCGGTAACGCTGGCGTTTCCCGTCGAGACCTCCGAACTCGCGGAACTGCAGCTCGCCGCCTGGTGGCGCGTCGATCACGCGACCTGGCAGGACATCGCCTGGGAGGAATCCGGCCCGGTCGGCTTCCTCCATTTCGAGTTCTACAACGGCGCGATGTCTACGACACAGTGCCGCCGCCTGCGTGAGGCCCTGGCCTGGGCCAAGACCCGTCCGGTGCGGGTGATCGTGCTCGCCGGCGGCGCCGACTTCTGGTCCAACGGCATCCACCTCAATGTGATCGAAGCCGCCGAGTCCCCTGCCGACGAGTCGTGGAATAACATCAACGCCATGAACGACCTCGCCCTCGAGCTGATCGACAGCGGCCGGCAGATCACCGTTGCCGCACTGGCCGGCAACGCCGGTGCCGGCGGCTGCTTTCTGGCGCGTGCCGCCGACTTCGTCTGGGCGCGCGAGGGCGTGATGCTCAACCCGCACTACAAGAACATGGGCAACCTCTACGGCTCGGAGTACTGGACCTACCTGTTGCCGCGCCGCGTGGGCGAGCAGGGCGCTGGAGAGATCATGCGCAACCGCCAGCCGCTGACGGCGCGGTCAGCCGTCGAGATCGGCTTCAGCGACGCCTGCCTGGCCGGCGATCCGGAGGCCTTCCGCATCGACGTGGCAAGGCGGGCGATGGAGATCGCTGCCTCACCCGACCTGGACCAACGCCTGGCGGCCAAGCGCGAGCGTCGCGCCGCCGACGAGGCGGCCAAGCCGCTGGCCGCCTACCGCGAGGAGGAACTGGCGCAGATGCGGCGCAACTTCTACGGCTTCGACCCGAGCTACCACGTCGCGCGCCACCATTTCGTGCGCAAGTCCCTGGCCTCGTGGACCCCGCGTCACCTGGCGCGGCACCGCGACCTCGGCTGGCAAGGATGAGGACATATCCCCCAGCCCCTTTTCCACGAAAAGGGGTGACCAAGGTTCAGCCGCTTCGCGGCTTCCGCGGGATTGGCTGCACGCCGCCTTGGGGCGGCCCGGCGGAGGCCTGCCCGCAATGAGAGCTCCGGCACCGCTCGCGGTTCTGGTGGTCGACGACGAACCGCGCTCGCTGGAGACCCTGCGTCGCACGCTGGAAGAGGACTTCACGGTCTACACCGCCGCTTCGGCGGAGGACGGCGAGGCCATCATGGCGCGCGAGTTCGTGCACATCGTCCTGTCCGACCAGCGCATGCCGGGCACCCAGGGCGTCGAGTTCCTGCGCCGCGTGCGCAGCCAGTGGCCGGACACCGTGCGCCTGATCCTTTCCGGTTACACCGATGCCGAGGACATCATCGCCGGCGTCAACCAGGCCGGCATCTGGCAATACCTGCTCAAGCCCTGGCATCCGGAACAGTTGCTGCTGACGCTGAAGAGCGCCGCCGACCTGTGGCGACTGCAGCAGGAGAACCAGCGCCTGTCGCTGGACCTGCGCAACGATCCCGAACAGCTGGTGCAGCGCGTTGCCAATCGGCGCGGCAAACTCAAGGCGCGCTCGGGGTTCGATCGCCTGGCCCGCGCCGCCGACAGCCCGCTCAATGCCGTCTGCGAACTGGCGCAGAAGATCGCCGGGCATGAGCTGTCGGTGCTGATCACCGGCGAGTCCGGCACCGGCAAGGAACTGCTGGCGCGCGCCATCCACTTCTCCAGCGACCGCGCCGAGCGTGCCTTCGTCGTCGAGAACTGCGGCGCGCTGCCCGACACCCTGCTCGAAGCCGAGCTCTTCGGCCACAAGAAGGGTGCCTACACCGGGGCCCACGAGGACCGCATCGGCCTCTTCCAGCAGGCCGACGGCGGCACGCTCTTCCTCGACGAGATCGGCGACACCTCGCCGGCCTTCCAGGTCAAGCTGCTGCGCGCCCTGCAGGAAGGCGAGGTCCGCCCGGTGGGCAGCGCGCGCACCGTGCCGGTGGATGTGCGCATTGTCGCCGCCACCAACCGCGACCTCGAAGCCGATGTCGCCAGCGGACGCTTCCGCCGCGACCTGTTCTATCGCATCGCCGGCATCGGCCTGCACATGCCCAGCCTGCGCGACCGGCCGCAGGACATTCCGCTGATCGTGGGCGGCCTGCTCAAGGAGTCGGCGCCGGCGGGACGGCGATTTTCCGATGCGGCATTGAAGTCGCTGCTGGCCTATCCCTGGCCGGGCAACGTGCGCGAACTGCAGAACGAGGTGATGCGCGCCCTGGCGCTGGGCGAGGGCAGCGTACTGGGCGAGGAGCTGCTGTCGCCGCGACTGCGGGTGGCGAAGGCCATGGTCGGCGCCAGCTTCGCCCCCGACGGCGAGGGCGGCACGCTCAAGGACCAGCTCGACCGCCTCGAGGGCCAGGTCATCGCGGTCACCATGGAGAGGTACAAGGGCAACAAGACGCGCGTCGCCGAGGAACTCGGGCTGACCCGTGTCGGCCTGCGCATGAAGTTGAGCCGTTTAGGATTGGCCGGGGGCGACGAATGAACATCCTCTGGCTTCAGTCCGGCGGTTGTGGCGGCTGCACGCTGTCCTGGCTGGGCAGCGAACAGGGCTCGCTGTTCCGCCTGCTGGCCGACGAAGGCATCGACATACTCTGGCACCCGAGCGTTTCCGAGGCCTGCCTCGATGACGCGCGGGAGCTGATCGCGCGCTGCGCCGACGGTCGGGAAAACGTCGATGTGCTGTGCATCGAGGGCTCGCTATTGCGCGGGCCGCGCGGCAGCGGCGGCTTCCATCGCTTCGGCGGCGGCGCCAAGCCCATGATCGACTGGGTCAAGCAGATCGCCGGGCGCGCGAAGCATGTGGTGGCCATCGGCAGTTGTTCGGCCTGGGGCGGCATCACCGCGGCTGGCATGAACCCTACCGACGCCTGCGGCCTGCAGTACGACGGCGGGGCCGCCGGCGGCCTGCTCGGGCCCGAATTTCGCGATCCGAGCGGCCTGCCGGTGATCAACGTCGCCGGCTGTCCGCCGCATCCGGACTGGATCACCGAGACGCTCGCGGCCCTGGCGCATGGGCGTCTCGGCGCGGCCCAGCTCGACGACTTTGGCCGGCCGCGCTTCTATGCCGACCAGCTGGTGCATCACGGCTGCCCGCGCAACGAGTATTACGAATTCAAGGCCAGCGCCGAGAAGCATTCCGACCAGGGCTGCCTGATGGAGCATCTGGGCTGTGCCGGCACGCAGGCCCATGCCGATTGCAACCAGCGACTGTGGAACGGCGAGGGCTCCTGCCTGCGCGGCGGTTACGCCTGCATCCGCTGCACCGAGCCGGGCTTCGAGGAGCCGGGGCACCCCTTCGAGACCACGCCCAAGGTGGCCGGCATCCCGATCGGCCTGCCGGCCGACATGCCCAAGGCCTGGTTCATCGCCCTGGCGGCACTGTCGAAGTCGGCGACGCCGGCGCGGGTGCGCGAGAACGCCACCGCCGACCACCAGCTGCGTGCGCCGTCCGTAAAGCGGAACAAGAAATGACCCGCCGCATTGTCGGGCCCTTTAATCGCGTCGAGGGCGACCTCGAAGTCACGCTCGACATCGACGCCGGGCAGGTTGTCGCCGCCTATGTCAACTCGCCGCTGTATCGCGGCTTCGAGCAGATCCTGCAAGGCAAGCTGCCGGCCGACGCGCTGGTGCTGGTGCCGCGCATCTGCGGCATCTGCTCGGTGGCGCAATCGGCCGCCGCCGCGCTGGCGCTGGCCGATGCGGCCGGCATCGCGCCGCCGCCCAACGGCCGCCATGCCGCGAACCTGAGCCTGGCGGCGGAGAACCTGGCCGACCACCTGACGCACTTCTATCTGTTCTTCATGTCCGACTTCGCGCGCGAGGAGTACAAGAGTCGGCGCTGGTACCACGGCGCGGTCGAGCGCTTTCGCGCCACCGTCGGCAGCGCGCCCAACGAGATGCTGCCGGCACGCGCCCGCTTCATGCAGAGCATGGGTCTGCTGGCCGGGAAATGGCCGCATACCCTGGCCGTGCAGCCCGGCGGCTCGACGCGGCCGCTGCAGAGCTCGGAAATCTTCCGCCTGCACCGGATCCTGCGCGAGTTTCGCGGCTTTCTCGAACGCACCACCTTCGGCGCGCCGCTGGAGGAGTTTGCTGCGCTGGCCAGCCGCGCCCAGCTCGATGCCTGGCAAGGGCAAGGACAGCAGAGCGACCTGCGCCGCTTTCTGGACATGGCCGACGACCTGGGCTTGTGGCAACTGGGCCGCGCGACGGATCGCTACATGAGCTATGGCGGTTATGCGCTGGAAGCGGGCCGCCTGTTTGCACCCGGCGTATGGCATGACGGCCGGGTGCAGGACTTGGATGTCGGCGGCGTCGCCGAGGATACGACCAATTCCTGGTATGCCGCCACCGGGCGCCCGCAGCATCCGGCCGAGGGCGGTACCCTGCCGGTGGCGGACAAGGAGGGTGCCTATTCCTGGTGCAAGGCGCCGCGCCTGGGCGGCCAGGTCGTCGAGACCGGGGCATTGGCGCGACAGGCGGTCGCCGGCCATCCCCTGGTGCGGGACATGCTCGCCACGGGCGGCGGCAGCGTGGCGGCGCGCGTCGTGGCGCGCCTGCTGGAGATTGCCCTGGTGTTGCCCGAGATGGAGGCCTGGCTTGACCGCATCGTGCCGGGCGAACCCTGGTGCATCACGACGCAGCCGGCCGACGAAACCGCCGGCGTCGGCCTGGTCGAGGCCGCGCGTGGGTCGCTGGGCCACTGGCTGACGGTGCGCCGTGGCCGCATCCACAATTACCAGATCATCGCGCCGACCACCTGGAATTTCTCGCCGCGCGATGCCGGCGGACAGCCGGGGGCGCTGGAGCAGGCGCTGGCCGGATTGCCGGCGAGCGCCGCTGGCCAACTGCCGGCCGCGATTCATCACGTGGTGCGGAGTTTCGATCCCTGCATGGTGTGTACGGTGCATTGACAAAAAAGCCAGCAAAAACAGTTTGCTGCGAGCTGACTGGTAAAATTCTCGTAATAAGCTGGTAAAACGCGGCCTCGGAAAGTTGCGAGGCGCCGCTCGCCGGCGGGTTCACCGCAAGGATTTACGGAAGCTGGACGGTGATCCAGTCGGCGCCGCGAACGTCGCGATAGACGGCGGTCATGTCGGGCGATTTGTGGCCCAGAAGCGCCTGAACATCGACGCCCTGTTCCGCATAGAGCCGTGCGGCCAGTGAGCGAATCTCGTGAAAACTTGCCGGTGATTTTCCATCTGGCCATTTGATCTTTGCCAACTCGCGTGCCTTGGCGAAATCGCAGGACAGGGAGGTGGCCCGGACTGGATCTCCCGGTTTGGCACGGCCCTGATGCTCCGAGTGGTGAATGAGGTAGCGGCTGACCACCACGTCGCGACAGCGCTGGACGATTTCACCGACCGACCAATTGACGGCGCCGAGCCGCAGTTCCAGGGGGATGCAGACCTTGTTGCCGGTTTTCTCCTGCTCGATCCACAGCCGGCCCTCGCGCACATCGCGAAAACTCAGGGTACGAATGTCCTCTCGGCGCTGGGCGGTCACCAGGGCAAGTTCCATGCTGCGGCAAACACGAGGCGAGAATTTTTTTGCCTGTTCGTAGATCGCCAGAAAGTCGTCCAGGGTGAGCCGGGCGCGCTGCGTCTGGTCG
>JALHNN010000108.1 GCA_022843505.1 Sulfuritalea sp. | reverse complement strand
CGGGTCGAGCCCGATCTGCCCCGACATGTAGATCGTGTCGCCGACCTGCACGGCCTGCGAGTAGGTGCCGATGGCGGCGGGCGCGGCGGCGGTGGAAATGATCTTGCGGCTCATGCGGGCTCTTTCATGGTTTGAGGGTGATCACCTGGCCGCCATAGACGCCCAGTTCCTTGAGTTTGGCGCGCGCGGCCTCGGCTTCCTCGTGGCTGCGGAAGGGGCCGGCCTGGACATGCGCCTCGACGCGCAGGCTGGAGGGAATGCCCAGCTTGTCGAGCTTGGCGCGCACCTCGTCCGCGGTCGCGATCTCGCTGTAGGGACTGATCTGCACGACGTAGCCGGAACCGGTTCGCGCCATCATCGAATCCATGCCGGACTGGATCCTGGTCGCGATCTCCCCCGCGCCAGTGGCGTCCTTGACGGCCTGCGCCGGCGGGCTGGCCGGGGCATACAGGGAAGTGAACATGATCCAGGCGCCCATGGCGCCGACCACCACGAGGAGGAACACGACCAGCCCGTTGAAGGGTCCGCCACCCCGATCGCCGTTGCCTTGCGGGGAATCGCTCACGATGCGCTGCGCTCCAGTGCCTGGTCGATGTCCCAGAGGATGTCATCGAGGGTTTCGATGCCGACCGAGAGCCTTACCATGTCCGGCGTCACGCCCGAGGCGCGCTGGTCGGCCTCGTTCATCTGGCGGTGCGTGGTCGATGCCGGATGGATCACCAGGGTCTTGGCGTCACCGATGTTGGCCAGGTGCGAACAGAACTGCAGGGCGTCGATGAAACGCTCGCCGGCGGCCTGCCCCCCCTTGACGCCGAAGGCCAGCAGGGCGCCGGCGCCGGGATGGCGGGGCGAACCAAGGTAGCGCTGCGCCAGCGCGTAGGCGGGGCTCGAGGGCAATCCCGGGTAATTCACCCAGGCCACGCGCGGATGCGTTTCCAGGTGCCGCGCCACGGCCAGCGCGTTCTCGCAGTGGCGCTGCATGCGCAGCGGCAGGGTCTCGATGCCCTGCATCAGCTGCCAGGCCGAGAAGGGCGACAGCGCCGGGCCGAAGGTGCGCAGGGTTTCCATGCGTGCCTTCATGGTGAAGCCGAAGTCGCCGAAGGTCTCGTAGAACTTGACGCCGTGGTAACCCGCCGAGGGCTCGGTCATGCCGGGGAACTTGCCGTTGCCCCAGTCGAACTTGCCCGACTCGACCACCACGCCGCCCAGGGTGGTGCCGTGGCCGCCGAGGAACTTGGTGGCCGAATGCACGACGATGTCGGCACCGTGCTCGAAGGGGCGGCACAGGTAGGGCGAGGGCACGGTGTTGTCGATGATCAGGGGCACGCGGTGGGCGTGGGCCACGCCGGCCACCGCGGCGATGTCGAGCACGTTGAGGCGCGGGTTGGCCACGGTCTCGGCGAAGATGCAGCGCGTGTTGTCCGAGAGCGCGGCGCGGAAGTTCTCGGGGTCGTCGGAATCGACGAACACCGTCTCGATGCCGAGCTTCCTCAGGCTGACGTCGAGCTGCGAGAAGGTGCCGCCGTACAGCGAACGCGCGGCGACGATGCGGTCGCCGGCCTGGCATAGCGTCAGCAGCGCCAGCGTCTGCGCGGCGAGTCCGGTCGCGGCGGCCAGCGCGGCGCGACCGCCTTCCAGCGCGGCGACGCGCTCCTCGAAGGCGGCGACGGTCGGATTGCCGATGCGCGAATAGACGTTGCCGAAGGTCTGCAGGTTGAACAGGCTGGCGGCGTGCTCGGCGGAATCGAAGACGAAGGAACTGGTCTGGTGGATCGGCAGCGCGCGCGCGCCGGTGGCTGCGTCCGGCTGGGCGCCGGCGTGCAGGCAAAGGGTTTCGATTCCGTAGAGGCGATCCGTCATGTCGAGGCTGTGGCGGGGGCCGAATGCGTCGATAATAGCGACCCGCGATTTCAAGATCATACGCGATCAGCCCGGCCCCCGGCCCATGTTCCTGCTCAAGAAAATCCTCACCGCCCTGATCCTGCCACCCACCGGCCCGGTGCTGCTGGCGCTGTTCGGGCTTTGGCTGTCGCGGCGCAAGAGTCGGCGCTGGCAGTACGCCGGTTTGGCGCTGGCGACGCTCTCGCTGCTCGCCCTGATCGCCTTGTCCATGCCGGTGGTCGGCAATGCGCTGACGCCGGCGGCGGCGCCGCAGGCGCCGATCAACGCCGAGGCGCTGCGCCGCGCCCAGGCCGTCGTCATCCTCGGCGGCGGCAGCTACTACGCCGCGCCCGAGTACGGCGGCGACACCGTCGGCAGCGCCTCGCTGGTGCGGGCGCGCTACGGCGCCAAGCTGGCGCGCGAAACGGGGCTGCCGGTGCTCGTCACCAGCGGCTCGCCGCTCGGCGGCCGTGCCGAGGCGGATTCGATGCGCGAGGTGCTGGAAAAGGAGTTCGGCGTCCGGGTGCGCTGGACAGAGGCGAAGTCGCGCGATACCGAAGAGAACGCATCGATGTCGGCGCCGCTGCTCAAGGCCAACGGCATCACCCGCATCGCCCTGGTGACGCATGCCGCGCACATGCCGCGCGCGGCGGAACTGTTCCGCCGCGAGGGCATCGAGGTTCTGCCGGCGCCCACGGGATTCCGCAGATCCTCGCCCTCGGCCGTCGAGGATTACCTGCCGCGCAACCTGCGCCCCGCCCGCGAAGCCCTGCACGAGCATCTGGCGCGATTTTTCAACCGGCTCAAGGATGCCCTGCCATGACTGACGAACTGCTGATCGGCCTCGTTTCCATTTCCGACCGCGCCTCCAGCGGCGTCTACGAAGACAAGGGCATCCCGGCCCTGCAGGAATGGTTCGGCGCGGCGCTGGCCTCGCCCTGGCGCATGGAAACCCGCCTGATTCCCGACGAACAGGCGGTCATCGAGCAGACCCTGATCGAGCTGTGCGACACGGTCGGCTGCCACCTGGTGCTGACCACCGGCGGCACCGGCCCGGCGCCGCGCGACGTCACGCCCGAGGCCACGCTGGCCGTGGCGCACAAGCTGATGCCCGGCTTCGGCGAGCAGATGCGGCAGATATCGCTGGCCTTCGTGCCCACCGCGATCCTCTCCCGGCAGGTCGGGGCGATCCGCGGCAGGACCCTGATACTCAACCTGCCCGGCCAGCCCAAGGCGATCCGGGAGACGCTGGAAGGGGCAAAGGATGCCGACGGCAAACCGCTGGTACCGGGAATCTTTGCCGCCGTGCCCTATTGCATCGACCTGATCGGCGGGCCCTACGTCGAAACCCATGAGGCCGTGATCAAGGCCTTCCGCCCCAAGTCGGCGATCCGGCCGAAGCCTCAGGAATAGGACTGGACGAAAAAGTTGGCGACGACGAAGTCCGGCCCGGTGGCCACGACCTCGCGCGGATGCAGGCGGGCATTCTTGTCGTCGACCGTAAACAGCAGTGCGACCTTGTCCTCGAGCGCGTTGGCCGGGAGCGCCATGCGCGCGTACTCGCCCACCTCGGGCACGTCGAGCAGCAGGGCTTCGGTGTAGATCCCGCCGGCATCGGCCATCACCGCGCGCGGCGACTTGGAGATCGTCTCGATGCCAATGGAATCCTGGTTGGGGCCGGTGCGGACGTAGCGGCGCACCACGCCGAGCAGCCAGTTGTCGCCGCCCTCAGGTTGCACGGCCACCATGACGCCGATGCGGATCCAGTCGCGGCGGGCCTTCTCCGCATGCGCCCCCATGCCGCCGAGGCTGACGTCGTCGATGATCCATGACTCGACGCCCTCGCCGTTGATGGCACGCCCCGACAGCCGCTGATGCACCGAACTCATGCCGGCGACCAGTTTGAGCGGGGAGTTGATGCGGCGCCGCGCCGTCGTGCGCAGCGGCGGCTTCGGTGCCCAGTTCAGGGCCAGATGCTCCAGCACCGGCAATACCGCATCCGGTTCGTACTGCGCGCCGAGATGGATGCCGGGCGGAACCCGCTGCTCGGCACGAATCTGGTCGATGGTCTTGGCGACCGCATCGACCGCGCGCGTGCCGCTGAAGAAGCGGAGCGCGGGCGACACCTCGGGCTTCCTGGCCAGGCGCGTCGGCGGCAGCGGTTTGGAAGCATCGACCCAATACACGCTGTCGGGCCGCAGATCGCGGGCGAGGGCGAAGAAGGGGAGAAAATAGCCGATGAAGCGCTCGGCGAGCTCGATCTGCAGCGGCTTCAGGTTGTCCATGGCGCTGGCATGGAAGATCAGGGCCTTGAGGTACTCCGCCTCGATCGTGGTCTCGCTGCCGGGATAGATCTCGAACGACTTCTGGTCCAGCCTCGCATCTACCGCGACAAGATAGGCGCTGCCCAGCGAGGCCCAGGTCTCGCCACCCACCGGACCGTAATGGAACTGGCGCCACTTCAGTTCGGCCACCAGCGCGTTGATCAGCCGACCGATGAGCAGGAGCTGTTGCGGGCGCATTGCCTCGCCGTCCTTGTCGCCCGCACGCAGCCTGGTAAAACAGTCCATGTAGGCCTTCACCAGCAGGGCCCAGTAGCTGTGGCTGAGTTCCCAGTGCCGGTTTTCCTGGGCACGCGATGCATTCACCAGCGGCTGGTAGTCGCGGGCCAGGCGTCGCGACTGCGCCGCCGTCGCCTCGTCGAGCCGGAGTATCAGGTCCAGGCGCTGGGCCGGCTTGAAGCCCTGCTCGGCCGGAATGGACTCGAGCCAGCCGCTGGCTTCCTCGGCGGCACCCAGAGGCTCGCGCGAGGCGATTTCGGCGAGGATGCGCTTGGCTTCCTTGGCATCGGCAAGCGGATGTTCGTTCTTGTTGGAGAAAAATCCGAGCATGGGCGTTTCGTCGGGCGGCGGGTCGGGGGGATTTGCCCATAGGATAGCGGGTCGCGCGCTCCTTGTCATGCCGCCGGCGGCGGGAAGCGCGCGCCCGGGGAGGGGCGGCGGCGCAGGTTCAGTAGAATGCCCGGCATCCAATCCTGAGTCCGGCAAACCCCGCCATGCGCCCCTATCTCGAGCTGATGCGCCACGTCCTGGAACACGGCCACGTGAAATCCGACCGCACGGGAACAGGCACGCGCTCGGTTTTCGGCTGGCAGATGCGCTTCGACCTCGCCGAAGGCTTTCCCCTGCTGACCACGAAGAAACTGCACCTGCGCTCGATCATCCACGAACTGCTGTGGTTCCTGCAAGGCGACACCAATATTGCCTACCTGAAGGAGAACGGGGTCTCGATCTGGGACGACTGGGCCGACGCCAAGGGCGACCTCGGACCGGTCTACGGCCACCAGTGGCGCCACTGGCCCGACGGCAAGGGTGGCGAGATCGACCAGATCGCGGAGCTGATCGCCGGCCTGAAGCAGAATCCGGATTCGCGCCGGCACATCGTCTCCGCCTGGAATCCGGGCGACATCCCGCAGATGAAGCTGCCGCCCTGCCACGCGCTGTTCCAGTTCTACGTCGCACCGCCCTCGTCCGCCGGCGGCTCGCGCGGCCGGCTGTCCTGCCAGCTCTACCAGCGCAGCGCCGACATCTTCCTCGGCGTGCCCTTCAACATCGCCTCCTATGCGCTGTTCACGCTGATGGTGGCCCAGGTCTGCGACATGGAGCCCGGCGAGTTCGTGTGGACCGGCGGCGATTGCCATCTGTACTCGAACCATCTCGACCAGGCCAGGCTGCAGCTGTCGCGCGAACCGCGGCAGCGTCCGGTGATGCGGCTCAACCCCGCGGTGAAGGACATCTTCGGCTTCCGCTACGAGGATTTCACGCTCGAAGGCTACGACCCGCATCCGCACATCCCGGCGCCGGTGGCAGTGTGATTCTGGCGGGGGACATCGGCGGCACCAAGACGCTCCTGGGACTGGCCCAGGATGGCGATCTGCGGCTGGATCGCCGTTACGCCAACGCCGACTTTCCCGATTTCGGCTCGCTGCTGGCGGCCTTTTTCAGCGACACCCGGACCGACCCCACCCGGCTCGATGGCGCCTGCCTGGCGCTTGCCGGACCGATCGCCGATGACGGCGCCTCGGCGCGCCTGACCAACCTGCCCTGGACCATCGATGCCGCGGAACTGGCGCAGCGTTTCGGCCTGCCGCCGCCGTGTCTGGTCAATGATTTCGCCGCGGCTGCCGTCGGCGCCGTGACCTCCCCCGCCGACCAGCTCCTTGACCTGCAGGCAGGCGAACCGCTGGCGACTGCACCGCGCCTCGTGGTCGGCGCCGGCACCGGCCTCGGCATGGCCATCCTGCTCCCCAACGGCAATGGCTGGCGGTGCATCCCGGGTGAAGGCGGCCACGTCGCCTTTGCACCGGCAAACGAGCGGCAGGCGGCGCTGTGGCGCTTCCTCGCACAACGCCACGGCCGGGTGACCTGGGAGCGCGTGGTTTCCGGCCCGGGCCTTTCCGCAATCCACGAATTCCTCGGCGGCGGCAGCCTGTCGCCGGAACAAGTCGCCGAACTGGCGACGCAAGATCCCGCCGGCGCGGCCGGACAGGCGCTGGACCTTTTCCTCGAGACTTACGGCGCCTTTGCCGGGGACATGGCCCTGGCCTGCCTGGCGCGCGGCGGTGTCTTCCTCGCCGGCGGCATCGCCGCAAGGCTGCGTGGTCGCCTTGCCGACAGCGGCTTCCTAGCCGCCTTCAACGCCAAGGCCGGACACGCCGCGATCGCCGCACGCATGCCGGTCCGGGTAGCCATCGATCCGCTGCTCGGCCTGCATGGCGCAATGCGGCTGCCGGCGACGGGTTCTTGACCCTTGTCAAAACGCTGTCATACAAGCGGCGCACCATTGCTCGCGAGGGATTGAGAACATCACCATCAGGAGGAAGCAATGACAGAAGCCAAAAAGGCGGGTCGAACTACGGCAGCCAAAGCCGGGGGCCAGACCAAGGCGGCAACGGCAAAAGTTCCGACGACGGAAAAGCAGAGCGCCGCAAAGAAACCGGCACCGGCCAGGAGTTCAACGGCTGCGAAACCGGCGGTCAGGGCCAAGCCGGCCGCCGCCGCCAAACCGTCGCGTCCGCGGGCGAAGAAGCCTGCCGGGGTCGCCCCCGAGCAGCGGCTCAACTACATCGAAGTAGCCGCCTACTACATCGCGGCACGGCGCGGATTCGCACCGGGTGATCCGCTGCAGGACTGGGTGCAGGCCGAGGCCGAGATCGATCGCCTGTTGAGCGAAGGCCGCCTCGGAACGCTCGGCGACTGATCAGGCCGGTAGCAGCACCAGCGCCGCCAGCGGGGGCAAGCTCAGGGACAGCGAAACGGGGAAGCCCATCCAGGGTTTCGCCTCCGTCGCAATGCGTCCGCCGTTGCCCAGATCGCTGCCGCCGTAGTGGGTGGAATCCGTGTTGAGTCGTTCCAGGTAGTCGCCGGCTTGCGGCACGCCGAGGCGATAGCCGTGGCGCGGAACCGGGGTGAAGTTGAGCACCACCACGGCATGGCGCCCGTCGCGGGAGCGGCGCAGCCAGCTCACCACCGACTGGTCGGCATCATGGCAATCGATCCACTGGAAACCCTCGGGAGAAAAATCGAGTTGATGCAAGGCAGGTTCGGCGACATACAGCCGGTTCAGGTCACGCACCAGGTTCTGCACGCCCGAGTGGTCGCCGTATTGCAGCAGGTGCCAGGGGACTTCCTCGGCGGGGCGCCACTCCCAGGGCTGGCCGATCTCCGCGCCCATGAACTGCAGCTTCTTGCCCGGGGCCATGAACTGGTAGGCCAGCAGCAGGCGCAGGTTGGCGAAGCGCTGCCATTGGTCGCCCGGCATCTTGCCCAGGAGGGAGCGCTTGCCGTGCACCACTTCGTCGTGCGACAGCGG
>JALHNN010000107.1 GCA_022843505.1 Sulfuritalea sp. | reverse complement strand
GCGGGGTTGCGCGACGCATGCGTCGCGCCGCCGCAGCCGGCTGGCTGTGCAAAGCCAGCCGTGGGCCGCGTAGCGGTCGGGAGGGATGAGCCGGAAAGCTCAACGGGAATGCTCTTTTCCGCCGTTCCAGCTCGCCCGGTTCAGGGCCGCGACATGATGCAGGAGGTCGGCAGCTGCGAATCCCGCTGCGAGACCGAGGCCACTGTCTTCCAGCCGTAGCCCGTGCCTTCGGAGTCATGCTTGACCGTCTTGCCGTCGGCCTTGCTGAAGACCGAGATGAACAGCGGCTGCATCAGCTGGTGGTCGCTCTTGCGCATCCAGACCTCGCCGTTCTCGGCCGGGAAGCGCATGTCTTCGAGCGCCAGTGCCACCGCCTTGGGGTCGGTGCTCTTGGCCGTGTTCATGGCCTTGGCCACCATTTCCACCATGGTGTTCACGCGCAGGTAGTAGAACCAGACACCGGGGTACTTCTTGTTGAAGTCGAGGGCGAACTTCTCGGTGTTCTTGGTCGGCACGTTCATGTGCCACTCGGTCAGCTGCAGCACCTGGTTCTCGCCGGCGGCACCCATCGCCTGCGGCGTGCCGAGGCCGCCCGCGTAGTAGGTGTAGAAGCGGCTCTTGAGTCCGGCATCCTTGGCGGCCTTGATCAGCAGCGACAGGTCGTTGCCCCAGTTGCCGGTGATCACGGTATCGGCGCCGGAAGCCTTGATCTTGGCGATGTAGGGAGCGAAATCCTTGACGCGGCCGATCGGATGCAGGTCCTCGCCGACGATCTGGATGTCCTTGCGCTTCTTCGCCAGCATCTCCTTGGCGGCCTTGGCGACCTGGTGCCCGTGGGCGTAGTCCTGGCCGATGATGAAGACCTTCTTGATCTTCTTGTCGTTCTCCATGAAGTTGGTGATCGCCTCCATCTTCATTTCGGTGTTGGCGTCGAAGCGGAAATGCCAGAAGCTGCATTTCTCGCCGGTCAGCGTCGGATCGACGGCGGCATAGTTGAAGAACAGCACCGTCTTGTCGGGATTGCGCTCGTTCCACTTGTTCACCGCATCGATCAGCGAATGCGCGGCGCCGGAGCCGTTGCCCTGGGTGACGAAGCGGAAGCCCTGGTCGATGGCGGCCTTCAGCTGGATCTGGGTTTCCTGCGGGCTGCCCTTGTTGTCGAAGCCGACGAACTCGAGCTTCTGTCCCATGATGCCGCCCTTCTGATTGACCAGGATCTCGGCAGCTTCCTTGAAGCCCTTGAGGCCGGCCTCGCCGACATTGGCGAAGGGCCCGGAGAGCGGGTCGATGTAGGCGATCTTGACCTGGGCGAAGGCGCTGCCGGCCATCAGTGCGATGCCGGCGGCAAACGCGAGACTGCTGACGATGCTGTGCTTCATGCTGTTCTCCTCTGGGTATAGGTATGTGACGCACCGAGCAGTTCGCGCCCACTCAGTTCTGCAGAGTGGAACATAGTTCTGTAATACAAACGAAACTATACTGCTTGTCGCGTAAGCTGTAAACGCCTTTCGCGCCTTTGTCGTGGCGAGTCTGCACGGTTTGAGCTGTTCGGCCCGAACTCCTGACAGCACCGGAAAAATGCTGCACTGCGGAATGCGGCTGTCGGCCGTTGGTTCAAGGGTTACCCGATGCTGAGCCCTGTTAGCGTGACTAGAATCCATCCGCTGAAGTCACCTGTTCCCGAGCCCGCATGTTCCTCAGACCCCTTTACCTGCTTCTGTTCCTGGCCTTCGCCGCTCCGGCGTGGTCTGCCTGCCGCAAGCACGAGATCACACCGCCCGACCAGGTCCGAATTGCCGACGACTCGGTGATGATCGTGGTGCACCAGTCCTCGGCGCACGACGCGCGCTTTTCCACCAAGCGCGGTGTCGACGAAGCCGTGCGCTTCGCCAAGAACCGCAAGATTCCCGTGATCTACCTGCAGGACGATACGCCGGACGAGTTTTACTTCATGGAGGACTGCTATCCCGACCACTGGGTCTATTCGCAGGGCGGGGAAATTCGCTTCGAGGTCACGGCCTCGCACGTTTATATCGTCGGCGGCCACCTCGAACTTTGCATGTCGGCAGCGCTGCACGACATAACCTACCAATGGTCGAAGCGCCCGCCGCGCAATTACACCGTGACCTACCTGATGGACGCCATCTATTCGAACGGTAGGATGATCGAGCCTACCGATCCCTACTATGCCGACTTCGACCGGTTCATGGAAATCGTGACGTGGGGGCGGCCCGGCGGCGAACACTGGCCGAAGCTGAGCCTGTTGGAAACAATGGGCATCATTCGGCGCGAGGACCACGAACTCGATTACATAATGAAGATCCTGCCGCGCTGGGACCGGACCTTTCCCGACAATTATAGGATCGCGGCGAAAATGAACGATTCCGTCACCAAGGTATTGCGCAGCGCCCCGGGATGGCATCCGCCCACGGTGCTTTTCCACTTCGTGGACTCCGCCCTCAAACTGTCCGAGATCAACATGATCAGGTTTTAGGCAGACCCGGCGGGGCGCTTCGGCGCCTTCTTCAATGGCGGTGAGCCGCGGGCAGGCGGGGCGCTGACAGCAGGCGCCGCGGCGGGCGGCTCCGGCGGCGCGAAAGGAACATACTGCCCGCCGTCCGGGCTGCCCAGAAGCTGGAAGGGCGCCCAGAAGAAGGGCTGGGGGCGGCTGGCCTTGAGCTCGAGCTGGGCCTGGCGCAGGGCGTCCAGCTTGCCGCTGCGGCTCAGGTTGGCATAGAAGGCGCGCATCAGGTCCGAAGTGGCCTGGTCGTCGACCTTCCACAGGCTCGCGACGATGGTCGCGGCCCCGGCGTAAAGGAATCCGCGCGTCAGGCCGACCACGTCATCGCCGTTGGCGATCTTGCCCAGGCCGGTTTCGCAGGCGGACAGGGTGACCAGGTCGGTGTCGAAGCGCATCGAGTACAGCTTGCTCACCGTCAGCAGGCCGTCGCCCTGATCGCCTTTGGCCAGCAGCAGCGCCGAGTTGAGCGGATTGTCGGCGATGAACTCGCCATGGGTGGCGAAATGCAGGTAGCGGAAACCCTGACCGTACTTGCGCAGCGTGTCCTCGTTGGCATCCTTGCGCAGGAAGGCGCGGGACTGCGGCACCATGCGGGCGATGGCGACGGCTTCTTCCTGGGCAAAGGCCAGGTCGAGGCTCTTGTCGTCCAGATCCGGATTGCCCAGGACCAGCGCGCCGGCCGGATAACTTGCAGCGCCGGAACGCAGGTACTTCATGACGCTGGCGCTGGGCAGCAGCCGTATGGTGTACCTGTCGATCAGGTACCCGTCGCCCGAGTGCAGGGCGGCCAGGGGCACGTAGTGCAGGGCGCCGTGGGCGACGAAGGTCAGGCGCGGACGATCCAGCCGGGCCAGGATGGGGCTCACCAGCTTCCGGTAGAGGGACTGCGCCTGCGCCAGGTGGTCCTTGCCTTCCGGGTCCTCCAGCGAGCTGCGCCAGGCGCGCAGCTCGGCTTCCAGCCGGCCGGCTTCCGTGCGTGTGACACTCAAGCGCTCGCGATCGAGGACAAAGGCGTAAAGCCAATCCGCCGTGTAGTAATACTCCACCAGAACTTCGTCCGGCCGCAGGCCCGCCTGGATTTCTGCCAGCGGCGTGGCTCCCACGGACACCAGCGTGGCGAGTTCCGGCGCCTGCGCACTCAGCGTTGGCGCGATTCCGCCGCCGATGCCGCGACCGCGGGTCTCTGCGCCCTGGGCCAGGCTGGCGATTTCCGTCTTTTCCGCCTGGGCCAGCAGGTCGCGTATCTTTTCCGCATCGCCGGTGGCCACCGCGAAATCCTTTTTCGCCGCCAGCATGTCGACCAGGGCACGCGACTTGGAACGTTCCAGGTAGTCGAATGCCTCGGCGAACCGGCCGCTGTCATGCAGGCCGCCGATCAGGTGGCCGTACACGGCCTGCTTGTCGCCGGCGAAGCCGATCTTGTTGGCTTCCGTGTTGATCGTCGAACGCTGCTGTTCGATGATTTCGATGGCTTCGCGCCAGAGCTTCACCGCCGTGGCCATGTCGCCTTCGCCGGCCGCAATGCGGCCGCGATCGAACAGCAGCAGCCAGTAGATCTCGCCGTTGCTCCGCGTCCGCCTGTCCTGCAGCAGCTTGTCGAAGCCCGCCTTGGCCGCCGGGATCTCGCCGATCTCGAACTGCGTCTTGTACAGCAGGTATTCCTTCGGCATCTCGACGTAGGAAAACATGCTTTCGCCGGCATCCATGCCGGCAATCGAATCCGCCATGCCGATCGCCAGCGAGCCGAACACGCTGCTGGTATCGACCTTGAGCGCGGCGTTGGCCCGCCGGAAATCACCGATCGAGACATAGATGCGGGCGAGGCCGAGCATCTTGTCGGCGGCGAGCAGAGTGTGCGGGTAGGAGGTGTCGATCGCGGCAAGCTCGGCGGCGATCTTCATGGCCTCCTCGCGCCGGCCGCCAAAGCCCTCGGCCAGGCCCTGCGCCGTCAGCGCCATGATGTGCACGCTGCGCTTGATGCTCCAGCCACGCGGCACGGTGGCCATGGCTTCGCGCGCCGCGGCGGCGGCCCGCGGATAGTCGCGGAACTCGTTCCAGACCTCGGCGTACAGGATGTGCAGGAAGGGAACCACGGTGCCGGCCAGCTGGCTGGCGCCCTCCTTGCCGCCCGCGGCGGCGGCACCCATGCGCGCCAGCCCGGCGAGGAAGGGGCTGTCGCGTTCCATCTCGGCGATGTCGTTCATCGCCGTGTCGCCGCGCCGCACGTTGGCCGCGAGCTTGTCGAGGCAGGGAAACAGTTTGTCGTAGCGCTTCAGCTTGCTGTAGGCGGCGCACTGGAACAGGAGCTTGGCGCTCTTGGGTGCCGGATCAGCGCCGATCTCCCTTTCCATCAGGACTTCGAGTTCGGCGAAGCGGCCGGCGACGAACAGCTTCTGCCGCTCCGGGATCAGCGCGGCCTGCGCGGGCGCCGCGCAGAGGGTCGCCAAGGCAAGGATCAGAAACAGTACACGGGACATCGAGCACCCCAGAGGCGAATACGCTCCAAGAATAGACCGCGTGTTGTCGAGGCGCTAGAGTTCCGCGCCGGCTGCCGCCGCAAGCATTGCCGCGCGGCTTTGCGGCGTCTCCAGGCTGATGCGCCCCAATCGCCCCTCGCGGTAGTCGGTGAGCAGGATCATCGCCGCCTTTTCCAGGTCGACCTCCATGCCGCGCCGGGTGCGCGTCATGCAGCCGCGCTTCCTTGCCACCGCCTCGACCACGCCGATGCCGTCCATGCCCGCTTCGTCGAGCGCGTAGCGCCCGGCCAGCAGGCCCGGGTAGCGTTCCAGCAGCAGCGTGGCAAGGAAGACGGCCACCTCGGAGTCGATCACCGCGTTGCGGCCGATGGCGTGGCTGGCCGCCAGCATGTAGCCGTCGCTGTCGTGGGCGATTTTCGGCCACATCAGCCCGGGCGTGTCGGTGATGGTCATGGCGTTGCCCAGATCCTGCGACATCTGCGACTTGGTCACCGCCGGCTCGTCGCCGACGGCGGCGACGCGGCGCTTGAGCAGGGCGTTCATCAGGGTCGATTTGCCGACGTTGGGAATGCCCATGATCAGCATGCGCAGCGGCTTGATGCCGTCGTTGCGGTGCGGCGCCAGCCCTTTGCACAGCTTGGGTACGCGCGTCGCGTCGCCCGGCTTCTTGCAGGAGATGGCCACGGCCTTGACGCCGGGCTGGGCGTTGTAGAAATCCAGCCAGGCGGCGGTCGCCGCCGGGTCGGCGAGGTCGGCCTTGTTCAGCAGCTTGAGGCAGGGGCGCTGGCGGTGCAGGCGCAGCTCGCGGATCATCGGATTGCTGCTGGCCTCCGGCAGGCGGGCGTCGAGCACCTCGATGACGACGTCGATGAGCGCCATGGTTTCGGCGGCCTTCTTGCGCGCCGAGGTCATGTGGCCGGGGAACCACTGGATGCTCACGATGCGTCGCCCTCGCTGGCGGCAACCAGGACTTCCGCATCCGCCACGCGCACCCGGTTGCCGGCGCGCAGCTTGCGCCGGACGCGGGTTTCCGCGACGCCGTCCACGCTGACCGCGCCGCTGGCGATCAGGCTCTTGGCCGAGCCGCCGGACGGCGCCAGCGCAAGCAGTTTGAGGAGGACGTTGAGTTCGATGAACTCGCCCTTGAGCGGGAAGCGCTGTGTGGTCATGGGGACTCCGGAGGCGCGGATTATAGTCGCCGCGCCCCGGCCGGCCGCGGACGGCGGGAGTCGGCGCCGGCGCTGCGGCGATTCAAACGGTCTTGCGGCGGCGGACGATGTAGCGGTCGAGCTGGTTGGCGAAGTTCTGCCGGTCGGCGTGGTTGAAGGCTGGCGGACCGCCGGTGTCGACGCCGCTGCCGCGCAGGCTGTCCATGAAGTTGCGCATGTCCAGCGCCTGGCGCACGTTCTCCGCGCTGTAGAACTCGCCGCGCGGGTTGAGGGCGAGGGCGCCCTTGTCGATGACCAGCGCCGCCAGCGGGATGTCGGCGGTGATCACCAGGTCGCCGGCCACCACCTGCTCGACGATGTGGGCGTCGGCGACGTCGAAGCCGCCCGGAACCTGCACCGCGCGGATGTGCGGCGAGGGCGGCACGCGCAGCATCTGGTTGGCGACCAGCGTCAGCTGCAGCTCGTGGCGTTTGGCGGCACGGAAGAGGATTTCCTTGATCACGCCCGGGCAGGCGTCGGCATCGACCCAGATCTGCATAATGCGGGTTTTCGTAAGTGGTGGCGGATTATGAGCGAGGACAGCCGCGGCAGCTTCATGCCGCCCGTGGATCGCCTGGCCGGCGCGGCCCCGGCCGAGGTGCAGCGCCTGGCGGCGCGCATGGCGCAGGATGCCTTCACCCAGCTGTTCCGGCTGACGCTGGAACGCGATGGGCCGGCGCTGCAGGGAGCGGTGGTCGAAATCGCCCGCCTGTCACGCAACTGGGTGCAGGCCGGCGCCGACGACGAGGCCCGCGCCCTGCGCCTGGCCCTGCTGCTGTCCGGCATCGACCAGTGGGGCCTGGCCTGGTGCCAGGCCTTTCGTCTCTCGGCGATTCCCAGCGTCAGCGAACTGCTCGGCAGCCTGCGCACCGGGCTCGACGCCAAGGCCGACGCGGGCTATGAACGCGCCTTTGCCGCGATCGACGCCGCCGAGGGCGACGCCATCGATTTCAAGATGGACCTGCGGCGCAACATCCACCTCGGCCTCTGGCACGCCATGATCGCCTGCGAGGATCGCGCCGAGGCCGAAACCATCCTCGCCGCACTGGGCGGCATGATGGTGGCGCTGACGCAGAAGATGCCGCTGCTCGGCTGGCGCCTGGTGGCCGATGCCCTGGCCCACATCCAGCTGCGCTGCCTGACCGAGGCGGCGGCCAGTACCGAGCTTGCGCGCGACGTGAACGCGGCCTTGTTTACGGCGCTGCGCCAGAACCTGCCGCGCGAAACCTCGGAGCCGATGTTCGCCCACGCCAATCAGGTGGTGATCGCCTGGCAGCAGGCGCGGCGTGCGGGCCTGAACTAGCGCGGCCCGGCCGCCACGGCGGCGGCGTAGACGAGGCGCGCCGCGACCGCGTCCTCCACGGCCTGGCCCAGCGCCTTGAAAATCACCGTGGCGCCGGCCGGGACCGCGGCCTTGCCCGCCAGCACCTCGCCGATCTCGCAGGCCACCCGGGCGCCGGAAAGGATCACGTCGCCGGATTCGTTCTCCGCGGCGTGGCGGTTGTCGGCGATCACGTAATTGGCCATGGCTTCGTCGTCGAGCTCGCGCCAGCCGGGGCGCGGCGCGCCGAC
>JALHNN010000106.1 GCA_022843505.1 Sulfuritalea sp. | reverse complement strand
CGCGCGCGGCGATGAAGACGCCGCGCCCGGTCGCCTCCTGGCGCCCCAGCGAGCCGCCCAGCGCCACGGGCTTGCCGGTGACGACGCCGCTCGCGGTGTGGCCGACATTCACCGAGTAGGTATCCATCATCCAGGCCATGATCTGGGCGTCGCTGCCGACGTCGGGCGCCGGGATGTCCTTGTCCGGGCCGATGACGATGCCGATCTCGGAGGTGTAGCGGCGCGTCACGCGCTCCAGTTCGGCGCGCGACAGCGAACGCGGGTCGATGCGCACGCCGCCCTTGGCGCCGCCGAAGGGCAGGCCCAGCGCGGCATTCTTGACCGTCATCCAGCCCGCCAGCGCCATCACCTCGTTGAGCGAGACCTCGGGATGGAAGCGCACGCCGCCCTTGCCCGGCCCGCGCGACAGGTTGTGCTGCACCCGATAGCCCTCGAAATGCGCCACCGTGCCGTCGTCGCGCACGATGGGCACATCGACGACCAGCACGCGCTTGGGGTGCTTGAGGGTTTCGATCCAGCGCGACAGCCCGCCCAGGTGGGGGGCGACGCGGTCGATCTGTTCGAGGAAGCTCGCCCAGGGTTGCGGGCGCGCCGGATCGAGGTAGGACAGGTTGGTGGCAGGCATGGTCAGTGGAACCTTAGCGTGAAGCAACAGTATGGGTCGGTGCTGATATCGAGCGCAGCGAGCCAATTGGGAACCCCCCGCGAGGGGGGCGAAGGGGGGCGGGCCGAGCTTGCCCGCAAATGGCCAGACGATGGTGGAAGCGCTTCATGTTCTGCGCATGGTTGCCAAAGCAATGAGCGGTTGGGTTCAGATTGATGATGCGGCGCGGGCGCCCTGGTCATAGCGTCCGGAAAGCGTGCGCAGCAGGCGGGCGAGGTCGCCGATGCGCAGGTTTTCCTCTTCGGCGCCGGAGAATCCCGGCATCAGGCAGGCTTCGCGCACCTGGCGATAGCGCTCGCAGAGCGCCTGCCCCGCCGCGGTACTGGACCAGAAAACCTCCTTGCCGCGCCGCTCGCCGCTGACCAGGCCAAGGTTGGCCAGCTTCTTCAGCGCATAGGAGACGACGTGGGTGTCCTCGATGTTGAGGACGAAGCAGATGTCGGCCAGCTTCTTTTCGCGGCCGCGATGATTGACGTGGTGCAGGACCAGAATCTCGGTTTCGGTCATGTCCTTGACCCCGGCGGCCGACATGCAGCGGATCATCCAGCGGCCGAAGGCATGGCTGGCGATGATCAGCCCGAACTCGAGTTCGGACAGTTCCGGACACTTGTCCGACACCAGGTGTTCGGAGGAAACGATGCGCCGCACCGCGTCTTCAACGGGGACGGAAGCGGCCTTGGCTTTTCTGGGCATGGGGACATACCGGGTTGTTCGACGAAATAATTGAAACATTTTATTGACGTTTTGTAAATGAAATGTTAACGTCTTGTCTGCTTGATCCCCTTCCGAACCGATACTTTCCCGAGGAAAACGCCGATGAAGACCTGCCTTCGCACCCTCGTTGCCGCACTCGGATTCACCGCCCTGGCCGCGTCGGCCCAGACCAAGTGGGACATGCCGACGCCCTACCCGGCCGCCAATTTCCACACCGAGAACATCACCCAGTTCGCCGCCGACGTCGACAAGGCCACGGCCGGCAAGCTCAAGATCACCATCCATGCCGGCGGCTCGCTGTACAAGGCGAACGAGATCAAGCGCGCGGTGCAGGGCGGCCAGGCCCAGATCGGCGAAATCCTGCTCGGCGGTTATGCCAATGAAAACCCGCTGTTCGGCGCCGACAACGTGCCCTTCCTCGCCACCTCCTACGCCGAGGCACGCAAGCTCGCCGCCGCGCAAAAACCGGCGCTGGAATCCCTGCTCGCCAGACAGGGCCTGAAGATGCTGTTCTCGGTGCCGTGGCCGCCGCAGGGCATCTTCTCGGCCAAGCCGATCAACGCCGGCGCCGACCTCAAGGGCGTCAAGTGGCGCGCCTACAGCCCGCAGACTTCGCGCATCGCCGAACTGGTCGGCGCCCAGCCGGTCACCATCCAGGCCGCCGAACTCTCGCAGGCGCTGGCCACCGGCGCCGTCGCCGCCTTCATGACCTCGGCTGCCACCGGCGTCGATTCCAAGGTCTGGGAGCAGGTGAAGTTCTACTACGACACCCAGGCCTGGCTGCCGAAGAACGCGGTGCTGGTTTCGCAGAAGGCCTTCGATGCGCTGGACAAGGCAACGCAGGACGCCGTGCTGAAGGCCGCGGCGGAAGCCGAGACCCGCGGCTGGAAGACCAGCGAGGAAAAGACCAAGGTCTGGATCGAGACCCTGACCAAGAACGGCATGACCGTCGCCGCGCCCTCGGCCGCGCTCAAGACCGACATGAAGAAGGTCGGCGACACCATGATCGGCGAATGGCAGAAGACCGCCGGCGCCGAAGGCCAGTCCATCCTCGACGCCTACCGCAAGTAAGCGCGTGGCTATCCGGCGCGCGCTCGACGGTCTGTACGGCGCCGCCGCCTGGGCGGCGGCGCTGTTCATGATCGGCACCCTGGTGATGATCCTGCTGTCGGTCAGCGGACGGCTGCTCGACTTCCATGTCCGCGGCACCGACGCCTACGCCGGCTACTGCATGGCGGCGGCCGCCTTCCTCGCCCTGGCGCATACCCTCAGGCGCGGCGAGCACATCCGCGTCACCCTGATCCTCGACCACACCGGGCCGCGCACGCGCCATGCGCTTGAGCTCTGGAGCCACGCCGCCGGCCTGCTGTTCGCCGCGCTGCTGGCCTGGTTCGCGGCGCGCCTGGTCTGGCAGTCCTTCCAGTTCAACGACGTCTCGCAGGGCACGGACGCGACGCCGCTGTGGATTCCGCAACTGGGCATGGCCGTCGGCAGCGCCATTTTCACCATCGCCCTGGCCGAGGAATTCGTCGCCGTGATTCGCGGCGAAAAGCAGCATCGGCGCGCGGCCGACGGCGAACCCGTTCGAAGCGAGTAGCCATGGATCTGGCAATCACATTCGCCCTGATCCTCGCCCTGTTCGCCCTGCTCGGCAGCGGCATCTGGATCGGCCTGGCCCTGCTCGGCGTCGGCTGGATGGCCATGGAGTTGTTCACCCCGCGCGCCGCGGGTGACGCCATGGCCGTCACCATCTGGGGCGCCTCCTCGTCCTGGACCCTGACCGCGTTGCCGATGTTCCTCTGGATGGGCGAGATCCTGTTTCGCACGCGCCTGTCGTCCGACATGTTCAAGGGCCTCGCGCCCTGGCTGGAAAACCTGCCGGGCCGCCTGCTTCACGTCAATGTCATCGGCTGCACCATCTTCGCCGCCGTCTCCGGTTCGTCGGCCGCGACCTGCGCGACGATAGGCAAGATCACCCTGCCCGAGCTGGCCAAGCGTGGCTATCCGGAAGGCATCACCATCGGCACCCTCGCCGGCGCCGGCACGCTCGGCCTCTTGATCCCGCCCTCGATCATCATGATCGTCTATGGCGTCGCCGCCGAAGTCTCGATCGCCAAGCTGTTCATCGGCGGCGTGCTGCCGGGCCTGATGCTGGGCCTGCTGTTCATGGGCTGGATCGTGGTCTGGGCCCTGCTGAATCCCGGTGCCGTGCCGCCCGCCACCGAACGCTACAGCTTCGGCCGGAAGCTCCATGCCTCGCGCCACCTGATCCCGGTGGTGCTGCTGATCGCGCTGGTGCTGGGCTCGATCTACGTCGGCGTCGCCACGGCGACGGAAGCCGCGGCGCTGGGCGTGGTCGGCAGCCTGGTGCTGGCCGCGGCGCAGAAGTCGCTTTCCTGGGCCACCTTCCGCGACAGCCTGATGGGCGCCACGCGGCTGTACTGCATGATCGCCCTGATCCTCGCCGGCAGCGCCTTCCTCACCCTGTCGATGGGTTACATCGGCCTGCCGCGTCAACTGGCGGAATGGATCGCCAGCCTCGGCCTCGGCCAGTTCGGCCTGCTCTTCGGCCTGATGATCTTTTTCATCATCCTCGGCTGCTTCCTCGACGGCATCTCGATGGTGGTGCTGACCATCGCCGTGATCCAGCCCACCATCGTCGCCGCCGGCATCGACCTGATCTGGTTCGGCGTCTTCCTCGTGGTGGTGGTCGAGATGGCCCAGATCACGCCGCCGGTCGGCTTCAACCTGTTCGTCCTGCAGGGAATGACCGGCAAGCAACTTCCCTGGATCGCGCGCACCGCCCTGCCCGCCTTCGCCCTCATGATGGGCGCGGTCGGCCTGCTCTACGCTTTCCCCGGACTGGTGACCTGGCTGCCGCAGCGCATGGTGGGATGAACCAGCATCTGCGCGAACTGGGCGACGGCGCGCTGACCCTGGAATTCGGCGAGCGCATCGACCCGGATGCCAATGCGCGCGTCATGGCGGCGCGCGACGCGCTGCAGGCGTTGGGCCTCGATGGCGTTACCGACCTGGTGCCGACCTGGCGCTCGCTGACCGTGCATTTCGATCCCCTGCGCCTGTCGCACGAGGCCCTGCGCCGGGCCCTGCTGCAGGCCGCGGCCCAGGAGTCGGCGCTGGCGACACGGCGATCTGTCGCGCCGACGGTGGTACCGGTCTGTTTCGGCGGCGAATTCGGGCCCGACCTGGCCGAGGTGGCGGCCACCACGGGCCGCAGCGAAGGCGAGGTCGTTGCCGCGCTGTGTGCGGTCGACCTGAGGGTGGCGCTGATCGGCTTCCTGCCCGGCTTTCCCTATCTCGGCGGACTGCCCGACTGGCTCGACCTGCCGCGGCGCGCCACACCGCGCACGACGGTGCCGGCCAACAGCTTCGCCATCGCCGGCGGCCAGGCCGCGATCTACCCCTGGCAAAGCCCCGGCGGCTGGCACCTGCTCGGGCGCACGCCGCTCAGGCTGTTCGACCCGGACAACGCCGAACGTCCGGCACGTTTCGCTCCCGGCGACGTGCTGCGCATCGAGGCCATCGCGCCCGACGAATTCGAGAGCCTGCGCCAGCACCTGCGCCATGCTTGAGATCCTCGCCTGCCCCTTTCCCGCCAGCCTGCAGGATGCCGGGCGTCCGGGCTATCGCCACCTCGGCGTGCCGCTCTCGGGCGCGCTCGACCCGGAATGGCTGGCGCTGGCCAATGCGCTCGCGGGCAACGCGGCCGATGCCGCGGCGATCGAAATGCGCCTCGCCGGGCCACGCCTGACGAGCGGTACGGACGCGCTGTTCGCCATCGCCGGCGAGATCGATGCGCGCATCGTCGGCGCTGCCGGCACGCGCGCCGTGGCGCCTTGGCGCAGCCAGCGGCTGCATGCCGGCGAGGAACTGCGCATCGACGCCGTGAAGAGCGGCGTCGCCTACCTCGCCTTTGCTGGCGGCATCGAGGGTCGCCGCGAACTGGGCAGCCGCTCGCGCTACGAGCGCGCCGACCTGGGCAGTCCATGCCTACCGGGAGTGGCGCTGAAAGTCGGCGCTGGAGCTACGGCGATTCCGCGCCGCCTCGGCCTCCTGCCGGCGCAGGGCGACGGGCCGATCCGGGTCATCCCCGGGCCGCAGCACGAGCGCTTCAGCGATGCCGCGTGGCACAGCTTTCTGAGCAGCGAATTTGTCGTCGGGCGCGAGGCCGACCGCATGGGCCTGCGCCTCGACGGGCCGCGCCTCGAGCATGTCGGCGGCGCCGACATCGTTTCCGACGCCGTAACGCCGGGCGCGATCCAGGTGCCGGGCGATGGCCGCCCCATCGTCCTGCTCGCCGACTGCCAGACCGTCGGCGGCTACGCCAAGATTGCCACGGTGATCGGTGCCGACCTGCCGCGCCTGGGCCACGCCCTGCCCGGCACCCGCCTGCGCTTTGCCGCCGTGACCCTGGCCGCGGCCCTCACCGCCCGACAGGAAGCCGCGCTGGCGCTGGCGGCCAGCCTCGACGCCATCGTTCCCGACACGGCCGAACCCGACCTCGCCGCCCTGTATGGCGCCAACCTGATCGACGGAGTCATCGATGCCACGCATTAACCTGAATGCCGACCTCGGCGAGGGCTACGGCCCCTGGACCCTGGGCGACGACGCCGCCATGCTGGCCGTGGTCAATTCCGCGAACGTCGCCTGCGGCGGCCACGCCGGCGACCCGGACGTCATGCGACGGACGCTGCGCCTGGCGCGCGAAAACAAGGTCTCGGTCGGCGCCCACCCGAGCTATCCCGACCTGCGCAACTTCGGCCGCCGCGCCATGTCCCTGACCCCGACCGAGCTCGAAAACCAGCTCGCCGCGCAGATCGGCGCCCTGATCGGCGTCGCCGCGCTGGAAGGCGTGCGCATCAGCCACGTCAAGCCTCACGGCGCGCTGAACAACCAGGCCTGCGTCGACCGCGCGCTGGCCGACACGATCTGCCGCAGCGTGCGCGCCATCGACCCGGCGCTGATCCTGCTGGCGCCGGCCGCCTCCCAGCTCGTCGCCGCCGCACATGGCGCCGGCCTGCCCGTGGTCGAGGAGATCTTCGCCGACCGCGCCTACCTGCCCGACGGCCAGCTGGTGCCGCGCTCACGTCCCGACGCCATGATCCACGGCGCCGAGGCCTGCCTGGCGCATGTGCGCGCCATGCTCGACGCCGGCGCGCTGATCGCCATCGACGGCACGCGCATCCCGACGCCGATCGGCAGCATCTGCGTGCATGGCGACAACACCGAGGCCGTCGCCGTGGCCCGCGCCTTGCGCGCCGGACTCGAAAGCGCGGCCTGGACCTGCGTCGGCCTGCCCGAACTGCTTACAATCGCGGCATGAGAACGACGATTCAGGATCGGCCGGCGGTGCGAAGCGCGGCCGCGTCCGGCACACCCCTGCTGCGCGCCGCCGAGTTGCGGACCCTCGAAGGCCGCCACGCCGATGCACGGCCTCCCCTGATGGAACGCGCCGGCCGCACCGCCGCCCAGTTCGTCCGCGAGCGCTTCGGCCATGGCCGCGTTCTGGTCTGCGCCGGCCCCGGCAACAACGGCGGCGACGGCTTCGTCATGGCGCGCGAACTGGCGCACGCCGGTGTGCCGGTCAGCGTACTGTTCACCGCCGATCCGGCGCGCTTGCCACCCGATGCGGCGGGGGCCTGGCAAAGTTGCCGTGGTACCAGCGCCGACTTTTGCCGCGCGGTGCCGCCGGCGAACTTCTCGCTGGTGGTCGACGCTCTGTTCGGCATCGGCCTCGCGCGCGCCATCGACGGGGATTACGCGGAACTGATCGGCCGTATCAATGCCTACGCCGGCCCGGTGCTGGCGCTGGACATTCCCAGCGGCCTTGACGGCGATACCGGGCGGGTCCTCGGCGTCGCCGTCGAGGCCACGCATACGCTGAGCTTCATCGGCGGCAAGCCCGGCCTGTTCACCCTGGACGGGCCCGACCATTGCGGCGAAGTCGCGATCGCCGACCTCGGGCTCGAACTCGACGGCTTTCCCGGCGCCGTGCTGTCCACCGCGGATTTTCGCGCCGGCCTGCAGCCGCGCCGGCGCAACAGCCACAAGGGCAGCTACGGCTCGCTGGCGGTGATCGGCGGTGCCGCCGGCATGAGCGGCGCCGCCCTGCTCGCCGCCCGCGCCGGCCTGCAGCTCGGTGCCGGCCGCGTGGTCGCCGGCCTGCAGCTGCCGCTGGCCGTCGACCCGATGCAAGCCGAACTGATGCTGCGCAGCCCCGAGGCCGCGCTGGCACAGGCCACGACCGTGGTCATCGGCCCCGGCATGGGCGCCGGTGATGAAGTTGCCGACCTGGTTCGCCGTGTCGCCGGCGCCGACTTTCCGCTCCTGCTCGATGCCGACGCGCTCAACGCGATAGCCGCCCACCCGGTGCTCGGCACCCGCCTGGCGCGCCGCACGGCGCCGACCCTGATCACGCCC
>JALHNN010000105.1 GCA_022843505.1 Sulfuritalea sp. | reverse complement strand
ATGGCGTTTCCCTGGGCAAGGCACTCGATACGATCGCGTGGAGAAAATTGGCAGCGTGGATCCCGAAGAAATTCAACTGCACGGATAGTTAGAATACATTACAAATCTGCGCCGTTTCCGAAGCTGCCGAGTCAATTCCGATGTCCCTGATCGAAGGATAGCCATGAGCCGAGTTTTAGTTCTCGGTGCGCGCGGCATGCTGGGTAGCGCACTCATCCATTATCTGCCCAAGGTTGGTCTTCAGGTATTTGAAGCGTCACGGCCGGAACTCGACGCAATGGCTCCCGACTTTGCGGTGCTGGAGAGCGTGCAGCCGACTGCGGTCGTTAACGCGATCGGCCTGACAAACCGTCATCTTGATCAGGCAGAGTCCAGTTTCCTGCGGATAAACAGTCTCTTCCCGCGCCGACTCGCGGATTGGTGCTCAGCCCACGATGTGCCGCTGGTCCATGTTTCGACCGATTGCGTATTCAAGGGAGATGCCGGCCCCTACGATGAGCATGCGCGCGCAGACGCAACCGACGTGTATGGCCTCAGCAAGTATTGGGGGGAACCCGCCAATGCGTTGGTCTTGAGAACATCCATCATCGGACCTGAACTGCGCAACTACTATTCGTTGCTCTGTTGGTTCCTTGGGCAAAGTGGCGACGTCCGTGGTTACGGCAACCACCGCTGGAATGGCATCACCACCCTCGAGTTGGCGCGCATCATCGGCGTACTGATAACCGATGGTTTGGTCCGGCCGGGGGTGCGCCACGTCTATGGGGAAGACCTTACCAAGCTCGATCTGCTCCGCTTGATGCAGACGGCTTACGATAGATCGGACGTCTCGATAATACCCTGGGACGATGTAACTCCCCGTGATACACGCCTGCGTACCCGGTATCCCGATTTCCTTGAAGTGCTTGCCATCCGGCCGATGGATGAGCAGTTGGGAAAATTGCGTGACCTGAGCGATGGGCGCGGTCATTGGCGTGAAAGCTCATGCCGGAGCGCCTGAAGGCCGGCAGACTCGCGAGTCGGTTGCCGTGAAGCAGCGCTTGCCGACGGTGGCCGAGACGTTCTCCGCGGCGTTCGCGGCGCACCAGCGCGGCGAATTCGCCCAGGCTGCCGCACGCTACGAGGAGATCCTGCGCCGCCAGCCGGACCATGCCGATTCACTGTATCTGCGCGGGCTGATCGCGATGGAGCAGGGAGATTTGGCCCTTGCTCGTCGTTGCGTCGAGCAGGCGCTCGCCCGGCAGCCGAACCATCCCCAACTGCTCAGCGCGCTGGGTGAAATCCTGCGCCACATGGGCGACATCGCCGCTGCCGAGGAACATCTGCGCCATGCGCTAAGGCAGGCCCCCAACCATGTCGATGCGCTCAACAATCTCGGCGTACTCCTCTCAAAGAGCGGTCGCAGCGCAGAGGGGATCAAGTTGTTCGAGGCCATCCTCCGCCAACAACCAGACGACAGGCGGGCCTTGTACAACCTGGGTGAGGCACACAGGGCAAGCGGCGACCAAGTGGCCGCGATCGAATGCTATTGGCGACTGCATGAACTGCATCCCACCTGGATCGAAGCCGGAAACGCCTTGCTGCTGACTTCGTGCTATGACCCTGCACTGCAACCGGGGGAGCTTCTATCCATCCACCGGCGTGTGGCCTCGGTACTGTATCCCGTGCCTGTCGCCATTGCGGTCAAATGCTCGCCGGTTCCGCCGTTCGCCGACAACTTGCGGATAGGATTTGTCTCCGGCGATTTCCGAGGTCATGCGATGAGTTTCTTCATCCAGCCCCTGGCGCGCAGCCTGCACGAAATTGGTGTGGAGGCTCTTGCGTACTGCAACTTTTCCCGCGAAGACGCGATCACGGAACGGCTCAAGGCTCTGTTTGTCGATTTCGTTCACGTCGAAGGGATGTCGGACGAAATGCTCGACTCCCGCATCCGGGACGATCGCATCGATGTTCTGGTCGATCTTTCCGGGCATACGGGGCACAACCGCCTTGGCGTTTTCATGCGCCGACCGGCGCCGGTCCAGGTCAACTGGATCGGTTACCTGGCGACGACCGGGCTCGACTGCTTCGATGCCCATCTGACAGACCCGATTGCGGTGCCCTTCGCGATGTCCACCGAATTCTCGGAGCCCCTCGCCTACCTGCCCGGCTGCCAGTGGTGCTATGCGCCGCCGGCCGAGCGTCCGCCCGTGGGCGAGCGTGGTTCCGGTCCCTTCGTGTTCGGCGGCCTGCACAATCCGGCGAAGATCAATCGCGAAGTGTTGCTCGCCTGGGCCGGGATACTGCGCGCGGCCACACCCGCGCGCCTGCTGCTGATGGGTGACGGGGCGGAAGCGCTGCCGGCGAGGCTGATTAAGCTGGTGCCCGACGGAGGCGAACTCGCACAGCGCATCGATTGCCGCAAGGCTGGCAGCCTGGACGAGTTTCTCGACGTTCATCGCGAGATCGATCTGATGCTCGATGCCTTTCCCTACAGCGGCGGCACGACCACGTTCCATGCGCTATGGATGGGTGTGCCGGTGCTGACGTTGGCCTTCGATCATTGTGCCGGCCGGGGCGGCGCCAGCATCCTGAGCCGCATCGGCGCAGACGATCTGATCTGCACGACGCAGGGCGATTACGTGAGGCGCGCCGTGGCCATCGCCGGAGGCACCGGTGCCGCTCCGTTGCGCGGGGCCGCCTTGCGGCAGCGACTGATGGGCTCATCGCTGGTGGATGGCAAGGGCTTTGCCCGGGGCTTCGTGGAAACCCTACGTGTCCTGCTCGCGGCGAAGGCTCGTGCGTCCTGAATCGTGCAGGATGGTCGTAGCCGCCATCAGAGCAAGCCTCCGCTCGCTCCAGGGACGCATAGGGCTCGCCAATTCACGCAGTACGCGCGCCACATCCCGGTTGGAGTCTCAGCGTTGCGGTGCCCTCGGAGTATGCGTTTCGCGGGAAGTTGCCGCTGCGGCCGCCGTGACGTCATGCCAACGGTCGAACATTTGTTCGTAGGCGTCTTCGAGGGAGGCGGTCAGGGCTGCCACATCGCACAACGGACTGCTTGCGATTCTCGCGCGTTGCGCGAAGCGGAGCCCGCGGCGCAGTTCGATGTTCCTGGCCAGGGCGACCACTTTGTCAAGGTACTCGCGCTCGGTATCCGCCTTCCACTCGAGGTGTTCGATCGCATCCAGTATCGACGTCGTCATCCTTTGTCCGATCGGTTGCCCCATCAGGGTCACCACCGGAACACCCATCCATAGGGCTTCGCAGCTTGTCGTGCACCCCCCCTGGTTGCCCACCGGGTCCAAGGCAATGTCCAGCCTGTTGTAAAGCGACATGTGCGAATGCCAGTCAGGCGTGGCACCAAGTAGTTCCAGTCTGTCTGGTGCTATTCCGTGTCCCTCCATTGCATCCTCGATGCTTCGTCGATTCGCGGCCAGTTCGAGTTCCTTGGTTTTCAGCATCAGGGTCGCACTCGGCAAGGCGTGCAGGATTTCAGCCCACAGCCGGAGGCTTGCCTGGGTGGTTTTCCGCAGTTGATTGAAGCTGCCCAGGCAAACGGATCCGTCTGTCCTTGGCTGCCACTGTATGGCGGGGGCGTCGGCGCGACCGGGGTACGCGACACACACCCGCGGCAGACGCCAGATTCTTTCGCTGTAGTACTGATCCTCGGTTTGCGGCAGCGCCACCTGGTCGGCAATCCAATAGTCCATCTCGCTTAGTCCGGTGGTGGCAAAGAAGCCCAGGAAATGAACCTGAACCGGCGCCGCACGGCGGGCGAAGATGCCCAGTCGGTTGTGCGCCGTGTGCCCGGAAAGATCGACGAGAACGTCGATCTGCTTTTCCTCGATGTGAGCCCGCGCCGACTCGTCGCTCATGTAGGCGATCGATTGCCAGTGGTCGACAAGGCCGCGCAGGCGATTGCTGACGGCATCCTCCTTGCCGTGCGCGGAAAAGGCAAAGATCTCGACGCGCCTGCGGTCGTGAGACGCAAATACAGGTTCGATGAAGTGGCTTACAGCATGCTCCCGAAAATCCGCCGAAACGTAACCTACCCGCAATCGACGGCCGCTTCGGTTCGCTCTCGCGAAGACGCGCGCGTGCGCCGATGCCCGCTCGTCGGCGTTCAGAATGCCCACCTCCCACTGCCTGGCTTCGGCGAAAAATTCCTGCGATGAATAGCGATTGGAGCAGGCAAAGGCAAACAGATGATTGCTTCGTGCCTTGGAGTCGCACTGGTTGATCGTGATCTCCCGGCGATAGCTGGCCTCGGCAGCGTCGACCCGGCCCAGCTCCCAGAGTACGCTTCCGAGGTCGCCATGCGCCCGCGCATAACCGGGATCGATTGACAGCGACCGACGGTAGCGGGCTTCAGCTTCCTCAAGCCGCCCCAGCTTCTGGAGGATGTGGCCAAGGCTGTGATGCGCTTCGGCATTTCCCGGTTCGATGCTCGCGGCCATGCGGTAACTGGCCTCGGCATCATCCAGACGGCCCAGTTGGTAGAGGGTGTATCCCAGATTGCCATGCGCTTCGACATAGCCCGGCTTGATCAGCAGCGCTTGTCGAAAGCTGGCTTCGGCATCGTTCAGACGCCCCATCTTCCTGTAGGTGGCTCCCAGGCCGTTATGCGCTTCGGCGTAATGCGGTGCCGCCTGCAGGGCACGATCGTAACTGGCCGCGGCCTCTTCCAGACGGCCGAGTTCGAAAAGTGCGTTTCCCAGATTGCCGTAAGTCTCGGCATAGTCCGGCTTGATCCGTGAGGCATGGCGGTAGCTGGACACGGCATCCTCAAGGCGCCCCAGATCTTTGTACGTGATGCCGAGACCGTTGTAGGCCTCGGCGTAGTCGGGTATCAACCGCAAGGCATTGAGATAGCTTTCGGCCGCCTCTTCCAGCCTCCCCAGCTCGCGGAGCGTATTCCCAAGGTTGTTGTGGGCGCCGGCAAAATCCGGCCTGATGCTGGCCGCCCGGCGATAGGCAACGGCGGCCTCGTCCAGGCGGCCGATGTCCTTCAGCGTCTTCGCCAGGTTGAACTGCGCATCGGCGTCTTCCGGCAGGAGCGTTGCGGCCTTTTGCAACGCAGGCAGCCCGTCCCTGCCATCCGCCTTCAGGATTGTGCCCAGCACCAGCCAAACAAATCCCGATTCGGGGTATCGGTTTAATAGCGTTCGCGCCAGGTGTTCTCCCGCGCGGTAATCCCGGGAATTGAACAAAGATAGGAGTTGTGCACATTCCGCCGACGTCGGGCCGGCCAGCGGAAGCCGATTGATCGCGGACGGATTCGTCGCCGCGGGCGGCGCCTTCCGCAAACAGCAGTTCTTGTACTTGGCCCCGCTGCCGCAGGGGCAGGGATCATTGCGACCAGCCTTCATCCAAACCGGTTTCGTCTATGGAGGCCGAGCAGTGTCTCATACTTGCCCGAAAATCAAATGTCGTGGCTGTTTGCCGCGACCTCTCCATCCGGCACGACCTCATCTTGCCCATCCTGGCTAGCCATCAGTTCAACATCCGGAGCCCGGGATTGAGGGATCGAAATGGTCGGAAGTTGCCAGGCGGGTCAGATGCGGAATCGGCGATTGACGGCTGCACCAGCAGTCCCCATACTCTTCCGAACTGGGGCTGACCGATTTTCCTGTCCTATGGCAGGCTGAAATCGTGACGCCAGATTGGCCACGTTCGATTCGCGCATCCTTCATCATTTACCGGTACAGCCTTGACACACTCCAATACCGATGCACAAGTCAACGCGCTGCTCGGGTCGGCTCTCGACTGCCTGAGTCGGAACAAGCAGATCGAAGCGGAAGAGATTCTGCGTCGGGTTTTGGCGCTCGATCCGGATCGTCCCGACGGAATTCACTTTTTCGGCATTGTTCTGGCAAAGACCGGCCGTTTGCCGGATGCGCTGACTTGGGTCGAACGATCGCTCTCGCTCGTGCCGACTGATGTGATGTACCTAAACAATTATGCCGACCTGTTGATGCGGAGTGGCAAGCCGGAACAGGCGATCGCCGCACTTCAGTCGGCGATCGCCTTGGGTTCGGAGCAAGTTGTCACCTATGTGGCTCTGGCCCGCGCTTGCGCGGCGACGGGACGGGTCGACGCGGCGTTGTCGGCCTACCGGCAGTCCGCGAATCTTGCGGTAACGCCGGATTGGGTCCCTGATGAGGCCGCCGAGTATGCATCTCGATCGGGCAGGCACGATGCTGCCCTGATACTGCTGCGCCAACGCCTGTCGCGATATGGGGCGGGACCGCAAACCTGGCTGGGCATAGGCAATGCACTTCGTGAGCTGGGCGATCATGCCGGCGCGATCGACTCGTGGAAGCAAGGTCTCGCCCGCGACCCCAACGATGCGGCTTCGCGACAGAACCTGCTCACGATGTATCAGTATCTTGCGGACTGGGAGTCATCTTTCCGCCTCATGCAGGCCACGTCCGAAGGCATACGCGGCAGCAAGGCCATCGTAGTCAATCCGTCCACGCTGCTATCTGTCACCGACGATCCGGAACTGCAGCTGATTTGCGCTAAGCGATGGACCTCCCGCTATGGATCGGATGTGGCAGTCAGTGGCATTCGGGGACAGCGCCGACAGAAGCTGCGAATCGGGTATCTGTCGAACGATTTCTGCAATCACGCCACCATGCAGTTGCTGGTCCGAACAATCGAGCTGCATGATCGAGGTCGGTTTGAGGTTCTGGCCTATTCATGGAGTCCGGACGATGGCTCGGAGCTGCGACGGCGCACGGTTTCTGCGTTCGATCGCTTCACCGAAGTCGGTTCGCTGGATGACGAAGCTGTTGCGCGAAAACTGGTTGGTGATCAAATTGATATTGCGGTAGACCTGAAGGGATATACGCAGGGGATGCGACCCGGCATCTTCGTCGGGCGCCCGGCGCCTCTGCAGATCAGCTATCTCGGCTACCCGGGAACGATGGGCGCTCCATGGATCGACTACTTGATAGCGGACGAGTGGGTTGTCCCAGGCGATCGCCGGAACGGATACTCCGAGGCATTGCTTAGACTACCCTACTGCTATCAGCCCAATGATCCCCATCGGCCCCTGCCAGAGGTTGCGCCACGATCAGACCTCGGCCTCGACGAGGCTGCGGTACTTGTTGGTGCCGTTAATCAGTCCTACAAGATCGTTCCGGAGATCTTCACCACATGGATGCACGTCTTGCAAGAATGCCCCGGCGCGATATTGCTGCTATCGGCTCACGCGGATCAGACCGAAGAGGCGCTGCGCATGCACGCGAGCATGCTAGGTGTAGCCCCTGAACGCCTTAGATTCATGCGTCGTGCCTCTTACACCGACTACCTGCGCATTCTGGGAAGCTGCGACCTGATTCTTGATACTTTTCCATGCAATGGACACACGACGACCAGCGATGCCCTCTGGATGGGGACGCCTGTGCTTACCCGCGTCGGCAAATCCTTTGCCTCCCGGGTTGCTGCGAGCCTGCTCGCAGCATCCGGGAGGCAGGACCTGATTACGTACAGCTCCGAGCAGTATGAAGCAAGAGCCGTTCAGCTTATTGGCCAGCCGGGCGAGTTGTCGCGGATGCGGCGTGAGATCGTCGCGGGCAGATCGACGAACCGCTTGTTCGATTGCGATGGCTATGCCCGCGACCTAGAGACCGGATTCCAGATGGCCTGGGAACGACACTTGTCGGGGTATCCCCCTGCCGACATGGCTGTTCTCGCTGCGGATAATTGACCCTATCGCTTTCTGGCAATCACCTCCATGCACGCGCGATACCGCTCGCTGATGCCGTAGCGAACCGGCTCAAAGCCGGCTTCCTCGAGGAGAGCATAGAGTCGCGTCCGGCCGAAGTTGTGATAGTGCTCGATCTCTCCCCAGTAAGGATTGGCGCGGTTCTGGTTC
>JALHNN010000104.1:3188-7878 GCA_022843505.1 Sulfuritalea sp. | reverse complement strand
CTCCAGCAGGCCTTCCGCGAAATCGCCGACCTGCTCGCCGCGCGCGAGCAGTACGCCGAGCAGCTTGCCGCGCAGGATGCGGCGACCAGGGCGCAGGGCGAACGCCAGCGCATGGTCGAGGCGCGGCACCAGGCCGGGCTGTCGAGCTACCTCGAACTGCTTGACGCCCAGCGCGACTACTTCGCCGCCCAGCAGTCGGCGCTGGCGATACGGCGCTTGCAGCTCGCCAACACCGCCAGCCTGTACAAGGCGCTCGCGCTGTACTGATATGTCCCGACAGCTTTGTGCCGGGACGGTATCCGGCGAGATTACAGCGGGCGCTTGACCGTCAGCGCGCCGCGGATCTGGCCCTCGCTGTAGCCGGTGGCCTTGTCGTTGGGGTAAAGCTCGGTCAGCCTGGCTTTGACCTTGGCGTCGATCTTGTCCTCGGTGCCGTGGCAGTTGAGGCACAGGGCCTGGGTCGGTAACGCCTTCATGTAGCGCAGCGTGCGCTTGTCGCCCTCGGTCACGATCTCGGCCTTTTCCATGTTGGCCGGGCTCTCGCCGGCGGCGCGGCGGCGGTCGAAGTCTTCCAGCACGGCCTGCTCCCAGGCATCCGGCACGGCCTTCGGGTTGCGGTTCTTCAGGCTGACGCGGCGGATCGCCCAGCCGGTGTTCTGCGAGGCGGCGGCGGCCATCTTCGGCGCCTTGTCGTTGCAGGCCGCGATCGCGCCGTCATGGCTGCCCTTGTTGATTTCCTCCTGCACCATCTGCAGCAGCTTGGGCGGAATCGCCAGCGCGGTCTTCTTGGTTTCCTCGATCAGCGCGGCATCGTTGGCAAGGGCGTGGAAGGCGGTAAGCGCGAGCGTGGCGGCGATGAACTTCTTCATGGTTTTGTCTCCCTGGGTGGTGGCGAAGCGGCAGGATTGTCGGCCAGTGCTTCGGGGGGCGCCAATAGAAGATTTGAATGCGAAGAACATGTAGGCAGGGCTTGGCGGACGGCGGACCGCTCGCGTCGTCGACCCAGGCTCGCCGGCCTGCGGCGGAGGGCTCGCCAGAGTCTCGCCCGTTCGCGCGGCGCAAGGCCAAACTATTGGCCTTGCGAAACCCCGCGCTCACTCCTCGCTGCGGGGCCGCGCCAGGCCGCTGGCTGAACTAGCCGATGCCAATGAAGCCGGCATCGGCGTCGGACAACGCCAGCGGACAACCCCTGGCACGGCTCCTCGCTCGGCGTCTCACATGGCCCGCCGCCGCAAGCGACCCGCCGTCGTGGCCGACGCTGCCGATGGACGCTGGGACGATCTTCTATTATGCTGAATGCAACTAGTGCAAATGAAAGCGCGATCTACTTGCAGCCAGCATCCGGCCTATTCGAATGAAATGACTCTGACCCCTTTGGACTAGCGATACCGGCAAGCGGGGACGGACACCGGGCGAGGAGCGCGAATCGCCAATGACACTGACTGAACAACATGGATTTGGATTCTGAAAATGGGGGACGCAATGATGCGAAACGAAATGCGAAATGACTCTGACCCCTTTGGCACCGGCAGCGAGGATGCCAAGGGCGACTGGATCGACGGCGGGGTCGGCAATGACGTCCTGATCGGCAGCGCCGCCAAAGATGTCCTCATCGCCGGACTGGAAAATGACCTCCTGATCGGCGGCGCGGGGGATGACTTGCTGCTGGGCAAGGCCCCTCCCAGAAGTCGGCGCTGGCGATACGGCGATTGTTGGGAAGGCCCTATTTACGAGAGCACCTGGAGGACAGCAGCATGAGCAAGACATTGTTTCAACGTATTGCCACTGGGCTCTTGCCCCTCATCCTCGCCGCCTGCGCAGCCGCGGGCGGGGCGCAGAACACGCCGACGCGCGAGGATGGGCGTGCAAGACTCGCTAAGGCGGAAGCCCTGTTCGCCGAGCGCTGCAAGAAGGCAGGGGTCTTCATCCACCGCACGGCGGAGAGCGTTGAGGGCGTCTTCCTGATGAAGCTGCGGCCGCAGGGCATCAACCACGGGGATCAGTATGCGATGGATGATCCGTATGGGAGCGATCATGGTGGTGATGCATATTTCAAGAGCTTCTTGCGCGGAAACTATGCAAATAGTCGCCCCGAGAAGCCGACAGCATTGACTCCGCCGAGGAATGCTTACCTTTACGTCGAAGCCCTCGACCCCAAGGACGGCAGGCGGTATCGCTATACGGGATCGATGAAGGTGGTTGGGCGTAAGGATGAAACCGCGCCGAACGTGAAATCCAATCTTGCACGCAATCCAAACTACGACCTCAACAACTATGCCTTCGTCCTCGACAAAATCCCCGCTCCCGGTCCCATGCCGCGCTATGGCGTCACGTACGACGACATCTCCACCCGCGAAGAACGCGACTACTGGATTGCCGGCAGTTCGCTGAAAGTCATCGATCTGCAGACCAACGAAGTGATGGCCGAACGCATCGGCTACATGATGGATCGCGGCCAGGGCAACACCAACAGTGGACGCTCGCCGTGGTTGTTTGCGGCAGACAACGCCTGCCCGCCCTTTGGCAGCCGTTATGGCGCCGCCGCGCAAACCAATCAAACCGAGAAATTCGTTGAATCCGTTCTGAAGCCCATTCTGGAGAAATGACCATGGCGAATCTGACGACTTCCGACTACCTGAAATATGCAAACCTCCAGATGGCGGCAGAGGCAATATTGAATGTTCCAGAAACTGGCGAGCAACTATAGGGGTCAGCATCGGAATACTTCCGAACTAGCCTAACCATGCCACGCCGCCCACGAATCCATCTTGCCGGACTGCCGATGCACCTCGTCCAGCGGGGTATCAATCGAGAGCCGTGCTTCTTTGCCGAGGAGGACTATCACTGCTACCTCCACTGGCTGCAGAAGTCGGCTGCCGATTGGGACTGCGCCATCCACGCCTACGTACTGATGACCAACCACGTTCATCTGTTGATCACCCCGCAGCGCAGCGACGGCCCCGCCAAACTCATGCAGTCGCTCGGCCGGCGCTACGTTCAGTACATCAACCGCGCCTACCGCAGGAGCGGCAGCCTGTGGGAAGGGCGCTACAAGTCCAGCATCGTGCAGGCCGAGAACTACCTGTTCGCCTGCATGCGCTACATCGAACTCAACCCGGTGCGCGCCGGCATGGTCAGCGACCCGGCGCACTACCGCTGGTCGAGTTACCGGCATAACGGCCTGGGGCAGGCTGACGAGCGACTTGCCGCTCATCCCCTATACCAAAGCCTGAGCCAAGACGCGGAAGAGCGACGTGCCAGCTACCGCGCACTGTTCCGATCGGAACTCGACGACGACGCCATCGGCGACATCCGACTGGCCCTGGCGCAAAGCCAGCCGCTGGGAGATGACCGGTTTGCAGAGCGCACCTGCGCCAAGGTGGGGGTGCGGCGTGCCAATGCAAAGCGAGGACGACCGCCGGGAGAAGGGCGGTCGGCGGACGCGATGAAAGACCAAACCGGATTTGGGTTTTGAGGAGAGAGAGATGAGAAGGAATGTGATGCTGACCCCAATAGTTACCAATAGTTACCGACAGCCGATCCAAAAGTCGGCGCTGGCGATACGCCGATTCAACAGTGGTTGCAGCCAACAACAACGTGCAGAGGAACGCAGCATGAACGCAAAGCGGATTCAACAACTTGCCGCGGCGCTGTTGGCGTCGGCGACGATGACCGCCTGCGCGCAGGCGCCGCAAACGGCCGAGCGGCAGGTGGCGGAGCGCGAAGCGACGCAGGCGCGGATGACGGACGGAAAGGCGCTGTTCGAGGAGAAGTGCGCCAACGTCGCCGGCGAGAAGATCTACCGCAAGGTGGAGAACGTCGAGGGGTTGCTGTTGATGAAAGTCAGGCCGCCGGCAGGCGATGCCCAGTGGTCGAATCGTGATTGGCCGGGGGCGGCGTTTGCGCGGGAGTCGACCGGTGACGAATACATCACGACATTCCTCGGATTCGAGTACGGTGGCAGCGTTCTAGGTGGCGGTTTCGAGCCTGTGAGGCCGGACTACCGAGGTCATGTCAGCACCGACCGTCGCCCCGGTGGGCTCCCCGGCTACCGCTGGGTCGAAGTAATCGATGAGAGGGACGGGAAACGATATCGCATCACCGGATCAACAAAGGTTGTTGGCAATAAAGACACCACGGCCAAGGGTGTTCAGATGGCGATGCAGAAGGATGCAAACTACGACTTGAAAATTTATCGGTGGTCACTAGACAAGTCCGTATCCACGTCGCCATCACCGCGCTACGGCGTTACCTACGAAGACCACGTTATCCCCGAGGAACGCTACCTCGGCGTCGCCAGCAGCACGGTCAAGGTGATCGACCTCGAAACCGAGGAAGTGTTGGGTGAACTGATCCGTTATGCATGGAGCCCTGGCGCGCCGAGTCGCGTCAATCCGAGCCCATGGCTGACGGCTTACAAGTGCCCGGGACATGCCCGCGGCGCAAATGTCGCCACCCGCAAGTTCGTCGATCAAATTCTGATTCCCGCTAAGGAGAAATGAGATGTCAGCACCGACAATCGCCGAAATGCTGAAGTTCGCAAATTTGCAAATGGCGGCAGAGGCTCTATATAGGTTTGACGCGACGCCACCTGGAACTGGCCTGACCCCAGGCGCCGCATTCAACGACCCGCTGACCACCGACATCCTGACGCTCGGTAACCTCCACGCCAGCAAATTCACCTCCACCG
>JALHNN010000104.1:0-3178 GCA_022843505.1 Sulfuritalea sp. | reverse complement strand
GAAGCGACTAAATTCGCCGCTGAATGGACGGTCGTCGAGCACATCTCCAACACCACCACGGGTTTCTCCGGCACGCTGTTCAAAAAGGAAGGTACCAACGAATTCGTCCTCTCCTTTCGCAGCACTGAATTCCTCGACGACCACGCCCGCGACAACACCGCCACCAACGTTCTCGAAATCAAGGAAAAAGGTTTCGCCTTCGGCCAGTTGGGCGATATGGAGGACTGGTACCAGTCGCTGGTTGCTCGCCAACTGATCAACGGCCCCCTGTCGGTTACCGGCTATAGCCTCGGCGGGCATCTGGCCACCGCCTTTAACCTGTTGCATCCGGGCGCCGCCGCAGAAGTCGTTACCTTCAACGGCGCTGGTGTTGGCAAGATCGGCACCGCCGATGAAACCCTGGCCGGCACGCAAGCCAAGCTGCGCCAGATGATCGACAGCTTTTGCGCCTTGCGCGCCCAGGGAGAGGGCGGTGGCCTTCTCGACCGCTTCCAGTCCGCAGAGGGGCGCCAAGCCTATCTCGATATCCAGGCCCATCTTGCCAACACGCTCGGTGTACCGCGCGCCGCCGTCGGTGGCGGCTTCCAACTAAAGGGGTCAGAGTCATTTGATTTTCGGAGTATCCGATACTAAGCAACTTGACGAACGTACGTATTCGCGTACTATTCTGGCTTCTTTAGAGGAGCACGAAATGAACACACTTAGCGCCAGTGAAGCTCGCGCGAATCTGTACCGGCTCATTGATCAAACAGCCGAGTCTCATGAACCGATCATCATTTCCGGAAAGCGCAGCAATGCCGTGCTGCTATCCGCGGAAGATTGGAGCGCAATTCAGGAAACCCTGTACCTGCTCGCCGTGCCTGGCATGCGCGAGTCCATCAAAACCGGAATGGCCGAGCCCCTCGCGAAAAGTTCGAAGACGCTCAAGTGGTGAATTGGGAAGTTGTTTATGCCAGGCAGGCAATGAAGGACGCAAAGAAGCTTGCTGCAAGTGGTCTAAAACAAAAGGCTCAAGAACTGCTTGCGGTTCTCGCGGACGACCCGTTTCGAAATCCGCCACCCTTTGAAAAGTTGGTCGGCGATCTTGCGGGCACCTACTCTCGCCGTATCAATATTCAGCACCGCATTGTGTACGAGGTATTTACCAAAGAGAAAACGGTTCGTGTCCTGCGTATGAGGACTCACTATGAGTGAGCAGAGGCCCAACCCATCCATCAAAACGGCTCCCGGCGAGAAATGGGGAAACCGCAGGGTCAGTATCATTTGACTTTCCAGGCTCGAAAGTATCGGGCCAATCCCCCTTCAGCCTGCCAGCCAACAGCCTGCGGTTCTCAGACCGCAGCGACCCCACAGTCACACCTCCGCTAGCCTTAACCCGGAACTGGCCGATGTTTTCCGTTGTGTGCCACGGGTCGGATTTTTCGTCCGGCTTTAGCCTGTGCACTGGACGGCATGGTCGATGGCAAGGGTGCGCGACGATGCCTTGGTCGGGTCATCTAAAGGGCAGGGGGCATCATGGCTACACCGGAAATCGCATTGATCGCGCTGGTCCTTGCGGGTTTCGCCATGGCCCCGGCCGAGTCGCCTGCGCCGGCTCCGGCCGCCGACCCCGGCAAACGGGTGGAGAGTGAGAGCTTCACGGCGCCGCCGGAACTGGCGCGCTGCATCGCCCACAACATCAGCCGGAAAATGCCTCATCTGAGCGTGCGTCAGCGCAGCGATGCGACGACGGACGACCGCATCCTGCTGGTGCTCTCGGCGCCCGGTCCGGAAACCTTCGGCGTGATCCGGCTTGAGCCGGATGAATCCGGATCGAAGCTCACCACCTGGCTGGCGGGGCGGGACCTGGCGGCAGCACCGGAGGCCATGGCGAAACGGCTGGTGGCCGGCTGCTGATCCGCCGAGCGCTGTAAGCAGGACCCTCGATTTTCCGAGGCATCGAAAGCCGATGCCTCCAGGCGCCGTCCGGCGCCTCAGCCGATCAATTGCAGGCGCTTTTCCAGCCGCGCAACGTCGTCGCGCAGGCGGTCGATGTCGGCTGAGAAGGCGGCGATGTCGGCCTGTTTGGCGATCAGCGGTTGTTCCTCGGTGAAGTACTCGGCGAGGTTGGCGGCGAAGTTCTGCGCTGCCTGCTGCTGCCAGGCGGCGAATTCCTGGCCGCCCTTGACGATGCGGTGGGCGGCGACGTCGCCGACCAGCTTGGACAGGTCTTCCTCGGCGTCCCAGCGCAGGTTGCGGATGACGAAGCCCAGCGCCTCGGCGAACTCGGCCGAACCTTCAATGCGCGCTGCGCGCATCACGGCGTCCTTGCCCTGCAGCGCCAGCAGTGGCGCCGTCGCCGGCAGGGAGATCGCGACTTCAAGTTCGGCCCCGGGTTCCGGCGCCGTGATGCTGCCGTCCGGCGTGATCTGGAAGGCCGCCTCGAAAGGCGGCAGCTTGATCTGCGCCGCATGCCCGGCGAAGGGCATGAGCTTTTCGCGCGCCCAGGCCGCCTGACCCAGCACGTGGTTGACGGCGGCCTGGATCGGCGGGGGCAGTGGCAGCATAGAACGCTCAGCGTGAGAGAACTGAATGGGTCGCTGTCGATATCGAGCGAAGCGAGCCAAGCAAGAACCCCCCGTGAGGGGGGCGAAGGGGGGCGGGCCGAGCTTGCCCGCCCATGGCATCGCAGAGGTGTGAGCGCTTCATGGTTCGAGCGTGGTTCTCGACGGCACGGGCGTTAAACCTGCTGGATGCCGGCGATGGCCCAGCCGCGACTGCCGTCGGTGGGCTTGGTCAAGTGCCAGACCTCGGCAAAGGCCGCGGGAGCGGCATCGTCCTCGCGCAGGGTGCCGTGGAAGCGCACGCTGGCGATGTGGTTGCCGCCCTCGGTGACGACCTCCAGCACCTCGGCGTCGAGTTGCTGCACGTCGGTCTCCTGCGCCTTGCTGCCGCGCTCGCGGTACTGCATTTCGATCTCGGCGTAAAGTTCAGGCGCGGTGAACTGGCGGATGTCGTCCATGTCGCCGCGGTCGTTGGCGGCCTGCAGGCGGATGAAATTGAGCTTGGCCTGGCGCAGGAAGCCGGCAACGTCGAAATCGGCCGGAATGCTGCCCGTTGCGGCGGCGCTCGCCGTGCCGCCAGCGCCAGCGCTCTGCGTCCCTCCGGGAGCTCCCGGGCTGGCCTCGAACGGCGATGC
>JALHNN010000103.1 GCA_022843505.1 Sulfuritalea sp. | reverse complement strand
CGACAAGCGCTTCGCCCGCAAGGGCGAGAAGGTCGTCGACGCCAACCGCCAGGCCTTCGCCGCCGGCCGCGATGCGGTGGCGAAGCAACTCGCGGCCACCTCGGCCTGATCTCGAGACGGAACAGACATGACTGCAAGAATCATCGACGGCAACGCCCTTTCCGCCGAGGTCCGCGGGCAACTGGCCGTGCGCGCCGCTACCTGTATCGCCAAGGGCGTCACGCCCTGTCTCGCCGTGATCCTGGTCGGCGAGGACCCCGCCTCCGCCGTGTATGTGCGCAACAAGGTCGCCGCCTGCGAAAAGGCCGGCATGCGCTCGCTGAAGGACGTGTATGCGCCCGACGTCGATCCGGCCCTGGTGTTCAAGCGCATCGCCGAACTCAATGCCGACCCCGCGGTGCACGGCATCCTGGTGCAGCTGCCGCTGCCGAAGCACTTCGATTCCGAGGCGGTGCTCGAAGCCATCTCTCCCGAGAAGGACGTGGACGGCTTCCATGCCGAGAACGTCGGCGCCCTGATGCAGGGCAATCCGCGCTTCATCCCCTGCACGCCCTACGGCGTGATGAAAATGCTCGAATCGGCGAAGGTGCCGCTGAAGGGCGCCGAAGTCGTCATCGTCGGCCGCAGCAACATCGTCGGCAAGCCGATGGCCATGCTGCTGCTGGCGCAGAGCTGCACGGTCACCATCTGCCACTCGCAGTCGAAAGACCTCGCCTTCCACACCCGCCGCGCCGACATCCTGGTCGCCGCCGTCGGCCGCGCCAAGATGATCACCGGCGACATGATCAAGCCCGGCGCCACGGTGATCGACGTCGGCATCAACCGCACGCCCGAGGGCAAGCTCTGCGGCGACGTCGATTTCGAATCGGCCAAGGAAGTCGCCGGCGCCATCACCCCGGTGCCCGGCGGCGTCGGCCCGATGACCATCACCATGCTGCTGGCGAACACGCTGGAAGCCGCCGAGCGGTGCGCCAAGTGAAGCCCCTGGTCGGCATCGTCATGGGCTCGGATTCCGACTGGCCGGTGATGCAGGCCGCCGCCGCCATGCTCAAGGAATTCGGCGTGCCCTACGAAGCGCGCGTGGTCTCGGCCCACCGCACCCCCGACCTGCTGTTCGACTACGCGGCGATGGCCCAGGAGCGCGACCTGCGGGCGATCATCGCCGGCGCCGGCGGCGCCGCCCATCTGCCCGGCATGCTGGCCGCGAAGACCATCGTCCCGGTGCTTGGCGTGCCGGTGCCCTCGAAGCACCTGAACGGCCTCGACTCCCTGCTCTCCATCGTGCAAATGCCCAAGGGCGTGCCGGTCGCCACCTTCGCCATCGGCGAGGCCGGCGCGGCGAATGCGGCACTGACGGCGATCGCCATCATCGCCACCGCCAACGACGACTACGGCCGCGCCCTCAGCCTCAAGCTGGAAGCTTTCCGCAGCCGCCAGAGCGAGAAGGTGATGGCGATGAAGCTGCCCGATGCCTGAGGCGCCCATCGACATCGCGGCCATCCGCGACTTCTTCACCGGACTGCAGGACCGCATCGTCGCCGAACTCGAAGCCGCCGACGGCCTGCCCTTCCTGCGCGACGCCTGGGAGCGCCCGCAGGGCGGCGGCGGGATCTCCCGCCTGATCGAGGAAGGCAAGCTGTTCGAGCGCGGCGGGGTCAATTTCTCCCACGTCATGGGCGATCAGCTGCCGGCCTCGGCCACCGCCCACCGGCCGGAACTTGCCGGCCGCCGCTGGCAGGCGATGGGGGTCTCGCTGGTGCTGCATCCGCGCAATCCCTACTGCCCGACGGCGCACATGAACGTGCGTTGCTTCGTCGCCGAGAAGGAAGCGGAAGCGCCGGTGTGGTGGTTCGGCGGCGGCATGGACCTGACGCCCTATTACGGCTTCGCGGAGGATGCCTCCCACTTCCACCGCAGCTGCCGCGACACGCTGGCCCCCTTCGGCGCCGACGTCCATGCGCGCTACAAGAAGTGGTGCGACGACTATTTTTTCCTCAAGCATCGCGGCGAGGCGCGGGGCGTCGGCGGCATCTTCTACGACGACCTCAACGAAGCGGGCGACGGTGGCGAGACGCCGTTCGAGCGCTGCTTTGCGCTGACGCAAGCCGTCGGCAACAGCTTCACCGCGGCCTACCTGCCGATCATCGGGCGGCGCCGCGACACGCCCTTCGGCGAACGCGAACGCGATTTCCAGGCCTATCGCCGCGGCCGCTACGTCGAGTTCAACCTGGTGTGGGATCGCGGCACCCTGTTCGGCCTGCAGTCCGGCGGGCGCGCCGAGGCCATCCTGATGTCGCTGCCCCCCATCGTCAAATGGCGCTACGACTGGAAACCCGAGCCGGGTAGCGTCGAAGCGCAGCTTTACACCGACTTCCTGCCGCCGCGCGACTGGCTCTGAGTCGTCGCGCCGTACCGCCAGCGCCGACTTTCGCCGCCGCCATGACGCACAGCTACCACTACTGCCCGCACTGCGCCGCGCCGCTGCGCCTGCTGACCCAGGTCGAGGACGGCGGCCCCAGGGAGCGGCTGCGCTGCCCGGCCTGCGGCTGGACCCACTGGAACAACCCGACGCCGGTGCTCGCCGCGATCATCGAGATGGCGGACCGCGAGGGGCGGGTGCTGCTGGCGCGCAACGCCGCCTGGCAGGGGCGCATGTTCGCGCTGATCACCGGCTTCATGGAAGCCGGCGAAACCGCCGAGGAAGGCATTGTCCGCGAAGTGCTGGAGGAAACCGGCTTGCGCGCGGGGAAGCCATCGCTGGTCGGCGTCTACGACTTCCAGCGCATGAACCAGCTGATCGTCGCCTACCATGTGGAGGCGCAAGGCGAGATCGTGCTCTCGCCGGAACTCGCGGAATACAAGCTGTTCCGCCCCGAAGACCTGCGCTGCTGGCGCGCCGGCACCGGCTATGCGCTGGCCGACTGGCTGACCCGGCGCGGCATCACGCCGCAGTGGATGGACCCGGTCTGAAGCAGGCTTACAGCAGGGCCGCGGCGCGGAAGTGGCGTACCGCCAGCGCCGACTCTTCAAGCTGTTCCAGCAACTGAGCCAGCTCCACATGCGCGGCGCGGGTCGGTGCGATGGCCAGCGCCGCTTCGAGGTAGCTGCGCGCCTTGCCCCAGAGTTGCTGCTGGCGGCACAGACGGCCCAGGGTGAATAACAGCGCACCGTCGCGCGGCAGGCGCTGCAGCCATTTTTCCGCCCGGGCGATGCGCCCGAGCACGTCGCCCGCCGGCTCGCCCGGTTTGCCGCAGTCGCCGTAGGCCAGCACCAGCGACGCGTCCCAGTGCTCCTCGAGCGCATCCTCGATCACGCGCTGGGCTTCCCGGCAATCGCCCGCCGCCATCAATGCCCGCGCGGTTTCCAGCGCCAATGAGGGTTCCGCCCGGTCGGCGTCGTCCAGTTGCCGCCAATAGCGCATCAGGCCGGGCGGATCATCGCGCAGGTCGCGCAGAGCCTCGCGCAGCGCGCGGCTGCGGATCGGCGCTGCCAGTTCGGGGGTCAGGGCCTGGTGCTTCTCGAGCTGGCGCACCAGGCGCACGACTTCACGCCAGTTGCCGACACCCTGTTCGGCGCGCAGGCTCAGGCGCAAGGCGGCGATATGGCGGCCCTCGCGGGCGGCGAAGGCCTGCAGGGCGCGCTGGGCGTCTTCGAAGCGACGATCCTCGATGGCGAACTCGGCCTCGGTCATCAGCCGTGCCGCCTCCAGCCCCTTGTCGTCCCGATCGCGCAAACGCGCCGCCCACTCGGCGCTACGCGCCGCATCGCGCATGGCATGGGCGGCGCGCCAGCCGGCCAGTGCCAGCATGCCCGCCGCCGGGTCGTCCGCCGGCACCTTTTCAGCAGTGCGCAGGGCATGGCCGTAGCGTCCCTCCTGGAGCAGGCGCCAGGCGTCGCGCAGCGCCCGGGTTGTCTTGTCCTGCTGCCGCCGGCGACGGAACTCGGCGACCGCGCGCGGCAGCGCCAGTGTGTGGCTGACGGCGCGCGCCAAGAGGTAGATGACCAAGAAGCCGCCGGCACACAGCAGGATGAACAGGTTCAGCGAGACCTCGGCGCGCCAGGGCGGCAGCACCAGCAGCACGTAGCCCTCGTTATAGCGCGCGGCCAGCGCCAGGCCAACCGCCGTCGCGGCAAGTACCAGCAGCCAGAACAATGCGCGCATGTGCTTGTTACTTGGCGGCGACGCCGCGACGTTCGCGGGCGACTTTCAGGTTGCGCAATGCGGCCAGCGTTTCCGCCAGTCCGGGCAGATCGAAGCTGACATCGGTCGTGGCCAGCGTCGTCAGGGTGGCTTGCGCGGCCTGTACCGGCTTGGCGCGGCCGTCGAAATAGCGGTCCAGCTGTTCGCGCGCCTGGCGGATCTCCTCGCGGAACACGCGTCCGTCGCGTTGCAGCAGGGCCAGGCGCGCATTGAGCAGGCGCAGCTTGAGGTTTTCGCGCAGGAAGTAGCTCTGTTGCGGCGCCAGCAGGGCCGGATCGCCGTGGTCGATGCGCTCGATGCGCACCAGCTGGCGCATCTCGCGCCACATGTCGGCGGCGAGTTCGCGCCAGAAATCCCCGGTCGCCGGATTCGCCGCCCTGGCGGGAGCGCCGGCGGCCGGCCGGGGACGCTGCTCATATGCCAGGGGCAAGCCGTCGGCGGCCGCCACCACGCTTTCGATCTTCAGCGAGAGGCCGCTGATGTTGGCACCCGGGATGCCCTTGAGGCGCTCGATGTCCCGCGCGATCAGCTTGCGCGCCGGCAGGAATTGCGGCTGCACCGAGCGGGCAAGGCGCGCCTCGGCCCCCTGCAGGGCGATCAGCGCCGCCTCGACATTGCCGGAAAACTGCAGCTGCTGCATGGCGATCACGACGGCCTGCTCGACCTCCGCCAGCAGGCGTTCGTCGCGGCTGCTGGAAAGCTCCTGGTACATGGCTTCGAGTGCCACGGCCTGGCTCTGGGTCTCGGCCAGCCTGGCCTCGAGCACGCTGATCTTGGCCAGTTGCGCCGCCTGCGCTTCCTGCATCTGGCGGGCCAGTCCGCGCCCCTCCTTGGCGATGCTTTCGCTGTCCGCCAGGCGGCGCGCCAGCTCCTGCTGCAGGCTTGCCACCTGCATGCGCGTGTCCACCCATTGCGCGACGACGACCAGGACCGCGACGAGGCCGATGCGCACGGCAGGGCGGCGCAAGGCGGATCGCCAGCCGCCGGCATCGGGCGGCGCTTCAGTTTGCTGTGGGGTTTCCATGGGATGCGAAGTATTGCACGAGTCCGGTCATCAGGCCGTCATCGCCGGGGCCCGTGGGGATGATCCGGGTCAGGCCCAGGGCCTGCGCCTGCTCGGCGATGCGCGCGTGCGGCACGAAGGCCGGCGTCTTGCGCAGCCAGGCCTGGCCGAGGCGCCCGACCATGTCGAAGAAATTGCGCAGGCCCTCGCTGCTGGTGAGCGTCACGGCGTCGAGCCGGCCCTCCTCCCAGAGCTTGAGCAGGGGTGCGGGATCGAGGCGCGGCCGGCCGCGCCGATAGCAGGTCACGTACTCGACGCTGGCACCTCGCGCCTTCAGGGTATCGCCCAGCAGTTCGCGTCCGCCGTCGCCGCGAAAGATGATCACCCGCTGGCCCGCCACGTCGATCAGTTCCGGGAGTTCGAGCAGGGCTTCGGAATCGAAGCGCAGCGGGGGAGAAATGACGTTCCGGATACCCTGTGCCGCGAGCTCGCGCTCGCTGCTCTTGCCGATGGTGGCGACACGCAAGCCGGCCGGCCAGGAGCGGCGCGCCAGCACCACCGCCAGCGCCTTCTGGATCGCGTTGGGGCTGACGAAGACGGCCAGATCGAAGCCATCGAGGCGTATCGCCGCATCGAGCAGCGGGGTCGGATCATCGAGGTCGCGAATCTCCAGCACGGGATACAGTACGGGGATCGCGCCGGCCTCGCTCAGGGCCGTGGCGAAGTGCGCGGCCTGCCCGGCCGGGCGCGTCACCACGACATGGCGGCCGGCGAGGCTCACGCTCAGGAGCCGAGCGCCGCCAGGATGTCGCTCGCGCCCTGCCGTCGCAGGTCTTCGGCCAGGCGCAGACCGAGCGCCTCGGGGTCGTCGGCGACGTCGGTCAGCTCGGCGCATGCCATGCGGGTGCCGTCCGGCGAGGCGACGAAGCCGCGCAGGTGCAGCTTGCCGGCCTGCATTTCGGCGTAGGCACCGAGCGGCACTTCGCAACTGCCCGCCAGCGCCCGCGACACGGCGCGTTCGGCGCGCACGCAGGCGGCGGTGGTCGGATCATTCAGCGGCGCCACCCAGGCGGCGACCTCCGGGCGCGAGGCCAGGGCCTCGATGCCCAGCGCCCCCTGCCCCGCGGCCGGCAGCGAATCGGCCGCCGGCAGCACGGCACGGATGCGCTCGCCCAGGCCCAGGCGCTTGAGGCCGGCGGCGGCGAGGATGATGGCGTCGAACTGGCCTTCGTCGAGCTTGCGCAGGCGCGTGTCGAGATTGCCGCGCAAGGGCGTCACCGCCAGATAGGGGTAGCGTGCATGCAGCTGGGCTTCGCGGCGCAGGCTGGAGGTGCCGACCACGGCACCCGGCGGCATGTCCTCGAGGCTGGCGTACTTCGACGAAACGAAGGCATCGAGCGGCACTTCACGCGGGCCGATGGCGACCAGGGAGAACTCGGGCTCCATGGTCATCGGCACATCCTTCATCGAATGCACGGCGAGGTCGGCCGCGCCGTCGAGCAGGGCGGTCTCCAGTTCCTTGACGAAGAGGCCCTTGCCGCCGACCTTGGCCAGCGGCCGGTCGAGGATCTGGTCGCCGCGGGTGGTCATGCCGAGGAGTTCGACGCTGCACTCCGGATAGAGTTGCTGCAACAGGCTGCGCACGTGTTCGGCCTGCCACAGCGCCAGGCGCGATTCGCGCGTGGCGATGACAATGCGTTTGGGATGGGAAAGGCTGGAAGCTGGATTCACGGCGAGGACCATTGGAGGCTGTCGGGACGATATCGAAACCGGCCGGTGGCTTCCCCGGCCGCTGCCTGCGGCCCTGCAGCCGCATGATTTTGCTGGCGATTCTAGCAGCCGCCGGCCCGGCACGGAATCCGGCGCCGGCGAATTCCGGGCCGGCTGCAAAACAAAGGCCGCCCGCAGGCGGCCCATGCTCGGTCGGACGGCCTCAGCCGGCAGCCGGCCTATTGAGGGATGCGCTCTCGACCCAGCGCTTGATGCGATTCGCATCACCGATGCGGGTCATCTTGCCCCAGGAATCGAGCAGCACGATGATGGTCGGCTTGTTGTTGAGCCAGACCTGCATCACCAGGCACTTGCCCGCCTCGCTGATGTAACCGGTCTTCGACAGGCCGATTTCCCAGGTCGGGCTGGTGACCAGGGTATTGGTGTTGCGGAACTGCTGGGCCCGCCCGGCGATGCTGAACTCGCCTGCCGAGGTGGTCGAAAATTCGCGGATCAGCGGATAGCGATGGGCGGCATCGACCATCCTTGCCAGATCGCGCGGACTGGAAACATTGGCCGCCGTGAGCCCGGTCGAATCCTGGAAGCGGGTGTCGGCGAGCCCCAGCGACTGCGCCTTCTGGTTCATCGCCGCGATGAAGGCCTCGCGACCGCCCGGATAATGCCGCGCCAGCGCGGATGCGGCGCGGTTCTCCGAGGACATCAGCGCCAGCCGCAACATCTCTTCACGCGACAACTGCGTGCCGACCCGGAGCCGCGAACGCGTGCCCTTGAGCAGGTCGACGTCCTCATCGCCGATCGTCAGCATCTCGCCGAGGTCGGGCTTGACATCGAGCGCGACCATCGCCGTCATCAGCTTGGTGATCGACGCGATCGGCAGCACGGCATTGGGATTCTTTTCCAGCAGCACCGCGCCGGTGGCCTGATCCTGGACCAGGACCGCCGTCGATTGCAAGGCAAGGTGTTGCGCATCGTCCAGCG